>DIMZ01000258.1:0-4718 GCA_002425825.1 Cloacimonetes bacterium UBA5553
TTAGAGATGTGATAAGTGAAAGAATAGTGATAATTCCGTATTCGCTTTAAAAACAGTGGATTATGCTAGTGGTATAAAGGGGGTACAAAACGTACCCCCTGTTTGAACAAATAAATGGGTTTTGATTATTGGCCGGTGACGATGGTTTCGTACTTCACCATGAATATCAACCAAGTCATGTTGAAATCCACTGTGGAGATTTTGGTAATCTCACCGTTTTTGGCTGCTTCCGCTATTGCGGCATTGGTGTTCATCATGGGAGGGAAGCCAAGATAGCTAACCTGAGTGAATACACCGGTTTTGGTGCCGATAGGATTGGATGTGGCTGCTACGGGGCGGTTGATTGTGCATGCAGAGAGCAGCATAATCACCAACAATACCATCAGAATCAATGCTCTTGTTTTCATGTGATTCTCCTTCTCAATTTTGATAAACGCACTTGATAAGTTATATTCTAATCAGTCAAGAAAAATTTTCATTATGCTTTTTGCTGCTCTCCAGTATTTTTTAGCTGCACTCCGCCCTGCAAGCTTGGGTTAACAACTTTTAGTTGACAGAAAAGCAATAGCATGGTTAAGGTGCACCAACGTCAAATATAACAATGAAAGAGGAAATAAAGATGGCAAAATACGTGATCATAGGTGGGGTCGCAGGTGGCGCAACCACCGCAGCAAGATTGCGCAGGATAGACGAAAGCGCAGAGATAATTATGTTTGAGCGTGGCAGTTACATATCATATGCAAACTGCGGATTGCCCTATTACATTGGGGGAGTTATCTCCGAGCGCGACAGGCTTTTTGTGCAAACACCCGAAAGCTTTAAGGCAAGACTTAATGTAGATATCCGCATCGACAGCGAAGTAATTGCCATCGATAGAGCCGCGAAACAGGTTACAGTGAAAAGCACCAAGACGGGAGAAGAATACAGTGAATCTTACGATAAGCTAATGCTTTCTCCCGGTGCCGAGCCTTTGCGTCCCGGCATTCCCGGCATTGGTGACGAGCGCATCTTTTCTCTGCGCAGTGTGCCGGATACAGACAGAATAAAGGGTTTTATAAAGTCTCACGATGTGAAGCGTGCCGTTATAGTTGGAGCTGGCTTTATTGGCTTGGAGATGGCGGAGAATCTTCATCATCTTGGCATCTTTGTAACCATTGTGGAAATGGCGGAACAGGTAATGACGCCCTTGGATTATGAAATGGCGGCAGAAGTGCATCAGCATTTAAAGACCAAGAATGTAGAGTTTTACTTAAAAGATGCTGTTAATTCCTTTGTTCAGGAGCCGGATGGACTGCATGTGCGGCTAAAGAGCGGAAAGTCTTTGCAGACTGATATGGTTATTCTATCCATTGGGGTTCGCCCCGAAAGCCATTTGGCAGAAGCCGCAGGGCTGGAGCTGGGAGTAAACAAAGGCATTGTGGTTAATGAATATATGCAGACCACCGATCCCGATATATATGCAGTGGGCGATGCGGTGGTCTTCCCCAGTCCTATAACCGGCAAGCCGTTTTTAACCTATCTGGCAGGCCCGGCGAACAAGCAGGGACGCATTGCTGCCGATAACATGGTGATGGGTAACAAGCGTAAGTATTCGGGTTCGATATCCACAGCCATAGCCAAAGTGTTTGATCTCACTGTGGCTGCAACAGGGGTTTCCGAAAAGGTGCTGAAGCACGAAGGAATACCTTATATATCGTCAATTATCCATTCTTCGTCCCATGCGGGTTATTATCCCGATGCTCTGCCAATGACCATCAAGATTGTCTTTGACCCCGCTGATGGCAGGCTATTGGGCTCTCAAATTGTGGGTTTTGATGGAGTTGACAAACGCATAGACATGATGGCGCATATATTAAAGCATCGCGAAAGCATTTACGACTTGGAAGAGATAGAACACGCCTATGCTCCACCATTCTCCTCCGCCAAAGANNGTTGCCGGTCTGGTGGCGGATAACATCCTGAATGGCTTGGTGAAAATCATTCATTGGGATGAGCTGCGTAATCTGGACTACTCAAATACAGTTCTGATAGACGTTCGCACTCCCGACGAGCATCAGCTTGGCAGTATAGATCGCGCAATAAACATCGATGTAGATACCATGCGCAGTAGATTGGATGAGATACCAAGAGGACAGAAGATAGTGGTATTCTGCGGCACGGGACACCGCTCATACTTTGCCTCACGCATACTGGTGCAAAGCGGATTTAGTGAGGTTTACAACCTCTCGGGAGGCTACTTAACTTATGAACACGCCACGCAGAAGCAATCGAATGAAGACATCTTCTCCAAAGACGTGATAGGCAAAGACGATCACATTTACCAGAGTGACCCTGAGCGGAGTAGCACCCCCAGCGGTAAGACATTTGAAGCCGATGCCTGTGGCTTGCAATGCCCCGGCCCCATCATGCGGCTGAAGCAAGAGATTGACCGCTTGAGCAATGGAGACCAATTGAAGATATCAGCCTCAGACCCAGGCTTTGCCAAAGACGTTCCCGCCTGGTGCAAAATGACCGGCAATACGCTAATTGGCATTGAAACCGAAGGCAAAAAGATTATTGCCATAGTGCAGAAAGGGGGAAGTTCGGAACAGGGAGCCGGTAGCTCTGGAGGAAAGAACAAGACCATTGTGGTATTCAGTGATGATATGGACAGGGCACTGNNGGCATCTTTCGTAATAGCCAATGGCGCGGCTACAACTGGCAAAAAGGTTACTATGTTCTTCACCTTCTGGGGGCTGAATATCATTAAGCACAATAACAAACCTAAGGTAAGTAAAGACTTTATGGGCAGGATGTTTGGCATGATGATGCCCTCCAGTTCGCAAGGCCTGGCATTGTCTAAGATAAACTTTGGCGGAATAGGCCCCATGCTGATGCGTAAACGCATGAAAGATAAGAATGTGGATTCGCTGGAAATGATGATTATGCAGGCGAAGCATGCCGGGGTTGAGATGATTGCCTGCCAGATGTCTATGGACATTATGGGCGTGGTGGCAGAAGAGCTGATAGACGGTGTAACAATTGGCGGAGTAGCCACCTATCTATCTGAGGCGGAACAGGCAAACTTAAATCTGTTTATCTAAACCGCCAAAGATGCTTGACTGATTTACGGCAAGCGTAACACTTGGTCTTCATGAAGATGAAGAGCATACTTTACGCATTGGTTGCCTGCCTGATCCTGATCAGCCTTGCCTCTTGTGCAACGGTTACAGGAAACGTATATCCGCTTAGTTCCGGATACATTAAGCACGACAACCTGTATAAAGAGCTCTTTGCCATCAGCAGTTCATCCCCCGCTTTGGCGCAGCTAAGAATTATTGGCTTTAGCAGCACGGAAACGCTGCCCATCTATGCTCTGGAAATAGGGCATAAGGATGCTCCCAAGACAGCTTTGATTATTGGTCAGCACCATGGCGACGAGGTTTTAGGCGTGAATGTATCGGTTGCCTTTGCGCGGCAATTGGTGCGTGAGTATGCCGTTAATACCGATTACAAACAGCTTTTGCGTCAATATCGGTTTTGGATAGTTCCCAGCCTCAATCCCGAAGGCTTTCGCGTGGTTAGCTCCGGCATATTTGAGTTCAAGCGCAAAAACAACACGGATACCGATGGCAACAAACGCCTTGATGTGCGCACCGACGGCATCGATTTGAACCGTAACTATCCTGTGTTTTGGGATTTAGACCCGGATACCAATATTCACAGCCCGTATTACAAGGGTAAAGCTCCCGTTTCCGAAAAAGAGATTCAGGCCATTATTGCCCTGGCACAAACACAAAACTTCGAGATTGCCATATTTATGCACAGTTCTGCCTCCGGAGCATATAGCGAAAAGCTCTATCTTCCTGCCAATGCTAACGACTCGGAGCTGTTTGTGCAAACCAAGCAGCTTGCTCAAACCTATGCCCACGCAGTGAAAAAGGACTATTCCTCCGGCACCTATGAAGTGCATGAGGGTAAAACTTCCGCTGTGGGTAATGCACGAAACTTCTTCTTTCACCGTTTGGGAACAAAGGCTTTCCTGGTGGAGATTGGTGGCATAAACAGTCGTGGTCAGAGCGTTATTCACCCAAACGACAAGATGCTAAACAAGATTGTTGCCAAGCACCTGCGCGCTTTGGAAAAGCTTTTTTTGCAGCAGGTAGATACAAGGTAGCATAGATAAGTAAACCAGCGAAAAAGGAGCAACAATGCAGTTTCTAAACGATCTGATGAATCCCTCCTCCGAGCTTGCCAAAACCCTTAATAGCCTCTATGATGGTGTTTATGTGGTGGACACCCAACGCATAATTCTATTCTGGAACAAGGCTGCCGAGCTTATTACCGGCTATACCGCTGCCGAAGTACTGGGTAAAAGCTGTAAAGACGATATCCTGAATCATATAGACGAAAATGGAGTGCTGTTATGCCGGGGAGCCTGTCCCTTGCTAAAAGCCATCTCCTGCGCCGGCACATCCACTGCCAAAGTATATCCCAAGTCCAGGTCTGGCAAACGCTTTCCCGTAGAAACCCATGTATCCACGGTAAAAGATGAAAACGGAATAGTGGTGGCAGCCATCGAGGTGTTTCGCGACATCAGCCTGCAGGAAGAGCACCGCATTATGCAAGAGAAATTTAACAATCTGGTTCGTCAATACGTGTCCACTGCCACCATCAGCGATATCGAAAGCAGGATAGTCAGCTCCCTCCCCTCGGGTAATTCCCGCAGTATAGATTTT
>DIMZ01000258.1:4747-9506 GCA_002425825.1 Cloacimonetes bacterium UBA5553
TTTAAGCATTATGTATATGGACGTGGTTAATTTCACTGGTTTCTCAGAGAGCAACAGCCCGGAGGCAACCGTGAAGCTGCTTAATGACCTCTTTGGCGTGTGCGACGTTATTACACGCGAATGCTTTGGGGATATAGACAAGTTTATTGGAGATGCATTGATGGCTGTGTTCAACGATGCCAATGATGCCGTGCGCAGTGCTATAAAGATACTGGATACGGGTATCCCGGAGCTAAACCGCATCCGCCGTGAAAACCATGAAACGGAAATATCTATTCGCATTGGTATAAATTCCGGTATTGTGTTGCAAGGCGACGTAGGTACGCCCGACCGTAAAGACTTAACCGTTATCGGTGATGCTGTTAATACTGCCGCCAGAATAGAGAAAGCATCGTTGCCAAATAGACTTATGATATCCGAGGCAACCTACTCGCGCCTGAACAGCAACTTAAGCGGGCAGTTCACCTTTCATCATGATGTGGAGCTAAGGGGAAAGACTGAGCCCATCAAGCTATTTATCCACGGTTTGTAAGCTTGGCACAGGGCGGCAAATAGCTTAGTATATCCATTAGTAATATCGGGAATAAGGAGCCAGCATGGAAAAGCTAAAGGGCGTAAAGACTATTGTGCTAAACCAGGGAAGCCCGGAAGAACTGCGTGACAAGGTGCGTGAATACTTCCACCAAACATTCACCATAGACGAAAAGCTTTATGAGCTGCTTGCCCGCGATGAAGCCTTCTATATGCGTGCCGATCCCCTCAGGCATCCTTTGGTATTCTATCTTGGTCACACCGCTGTATTTTACATAAACAAGCTAAATATCGCCCACATCATTAGCGAAAGGATAAATCTGGACTACGAGTCTATGTTTGCCGTGGGAGTAGATGAAATGAGTTGGGATGACCTAAATGAAGCGCATTACAACTGGCCTGCAATTAGCGAAGTAAAGAAATATCGCGAGCAGGTTCGCAGCTATGTGGATGCGCTCATCCTGCGCTTGCCTTTGCCTGTGGACAGCATTAGCTGGGATAGTCCCTGGTGGGCTATTATGATGGGTATCGAGCATCAGCGCATTCATCTGGAAACTTCCTCTGTGCTTATCCGCCAGTTGCCCATTAGCGAGGTGCAGCAGCTTGATTTCTGGGCTATTTGCCCTCATAGCGGTGATGCGCCCGATAATGCCATGCTAAAGGTTTGTGGTGCTGAGGTGCTATTGGGTAAAAGCTATGACGACCCTCTATACGGTTGGGATAACGAATATGGCAAGCAAAAGGTGCAGTTAAACGATTTCATGGCTTCGCGCTATCTGGTTTCCAACCGCGAGTTTCTTAGCTTTGTGGAGGGTGGTGGCTATGACCGCAAAGAATTTTGGACCGATGAAGGCTGGGCGTGGCGCAATTATGCCTTGCCAAAGCATCCCCGCTTTTGGCTGAAGGACAATGATGGTGCATGGATGCTACGCACAATTGCCAGCATTATACCCATGCCCTGGAATCATCCTGTGGAGGTGAACTATCTGGAGGCCAAGGCATTTTGTAACTGGATATCGCTTTGCCACGGCAAAGAAATCCGCCTTCCCTCGGAAGCAGAGTGGTATCGCCTGCGGGATAGCCGCTTAAGCTGTGATCAACCTTATTGGGACAAAGCTCCCGGTAATATAAATCTGGAGTATTATGCCTCTGCCTGTCCCGTTGATGAATTCTGCTTTGGCGATTTTTACGACATCATAGGCAACGTATGGCAATGGACAGAAACGCCCATCTCTGCCTTCCCCGGCTTTAAGGTGCACCCATATTACGACGACTTCTCTGTGCCCACCTTCGACACACGTCACAACCTGATAAAAGGTGGTTCATTTATCTCTACCGGCAATGAAGCTCTGCGCAATGCCCGCTATGCCTTCCGCCGCCATTTTATGCAGCATGCCGGATTCCGCTATGTGGAAAGCAGCAACAAGCTGGGGCACGAGAGCAATCTTTATGAGAGTGATCCCGAAATCCTGCCCTGGTGCGCATTAAACTGGGAAGACAGCCCCTGGGGCGAGAACTATCACCAAAGCCTTATCTCACGGCTATTGCCATACATAGAAGCTGCAAATAAAGCCTCTGCCCTTAGTATGGGCTGCAAAACCGGTCGATCTGCCTTCGAGTTGGCAAAGCATTTCCACAGCGTTACTGGTCTCGATGCAACTGCCCGCTTGATTCGTTTGGCAGTGCAGATGCAGGAGGAGGGCTTTATCCGCTATTACAGCATTGAAGAAGGCGAAATCTTCAGTACCGCAGAGATTAGCCTTGCTACTCTGGGACTGGAAGCCACAGCCGAGCGTTGCCAATTCTGGCAGGCAGATAGCGCCAATCTCCCCGCCAAGTTTGCTGGTTATAGCTTTGTGCTGGCAGAAAACGTGCTGGAACGCAGTGCCAATCCTGCTGCTTTCCTAAAGGAAATTCCCTTGCGCATGCTGCCTGGTGGCATATTAGTGATAGCTGATTCGTATAACTGGAATGACGAATTCACCATGCCCGAGAACCGCTTGGGAGCTTATCGCAAAGATGGTGAGCCGGTGCGTAGTTGGGACACGCTCTGCCAGTTGCTTGCCCCAAGCTTCGAACTGCTTTCATCTCCCTTCGATGTTCTGCAAAGCCTGAAACACTCGCAACGCAGCAGGATGCTTAACATCTTGCAGGTAAGCGTATGGAAGCTGAAACAGTGAAGCGCATAACCCTTATTATTGCCCTTCTCTTCAGCCTTGGCATGCTGTCTGCCGAGCTAATCTCCATTGGCAACGGCACAGTGCTAAATCAAGGCTTGCCCATTGAGCCTATTGCCCGCTATTCATACTCACAGCAGATATTCCTTGCCTCCGAGATTGGCGTAGGCGGATACATCAGTGCCATTCAGTTCCAATACAACGTAGTTAGCCAGGCTTTCTATGCCGGCAACAGCCAGCTTAAGGTGTTTATAGGTCACACCACACAATCGGAGTTCAGCGCTTGGCATCCCGCTTCGTCCATGACCCTGGCATTCGATGGCGTGCTCCCTGAATACTGCTTCCTTTCAGGCTTACCGGGAACAGGCTGGGTGGACATCCCGCTTAGCATGGGCTTTCAATACGACGGCAGCCAAAACCTGATAATCGGCGTGGCAGAAAGCTCACATAGTTATGGCAACTCGTCGGACGACTTCTACTGCCAGCAAACCAACGTTAACCGCAGCATTCAGTTCCAATCCGCCACAGTTAATCCCGATCCTTACGCGCCACCCACAACTGGATTTAACCTCAAGACCCACCGCTCAAACCTGCGCATCAGCATTCAGGCACAGCACTATTTTCCCGTGCAACCCAGCCCCGCCAACAATAGCAGCGGAATTGGCCTTAATCCACAGCTTTCCTGGTATAGCATTTGCAGCAGCTTTAACCTTGCCATGGGAACCCGTCCCGACAGCCTTGTGCAGCTTGTATCGGGAACAGCCGGAACCTCTTGGCAGTTGGAGTATCCCCTGCAACACAACACCCGTTACTATTGGCAGGTAACCGGCTTTCACGAGGCGAACAGCTATCCCTCGCCCATTTGGAGCTTTCTTACCCTGTCCGAAGCAATCAGCCCACCCCAAAACCTTAGCGGCGTTTATAATGGCACCCAAGTGGCACTCAGCTGGCAAGCTCCGGCATCGGGTAATGTAAGCTCTTACAATGTTTACCGGAATAACTTCCTGCTGGCGAACACCGCCCAAACCTCATATAGCGATGCTAACGTAGTAGCGGGATTCACCTATTATTACCATGTTTGTGCCCTTAGTGCAACAGGCAGCGAAAGCACGGCATCAGTCCCGGCAAGCGTGTTTATTCCCAATAATCCGCCCAATACCATTCTAAACCAAGGCTTTGAAAGCTGTGAGGCTTTCAGCACCATTGTTCCCGGATGGCAGACCATAGACATAGACGGCTCGCCAACCTGGACATGGGAAGGCATCAGTTATCCGCATGCCGGCGAAGCTCAAAGCTGGCTCTGCTTTGCTCCCGGGCAAACCGTTCCCCCGCTTTCAGGCTTTGTGCCCTATTCCGGCTTAAAGATGCTGATGGCTATGAGCAGCCTAAGCCCTCCCAATAACGATTGGCTAATCAGCCCGCCCATAAATCTTGGTTCCGATGGCATTCTTAGCTTCAAAGCCCGCTCGGCAGTGGCGGACTACGGCCTGGAGCGGCTAAGGCTTTTGGTTTCCACTTCCGATAGCCAGATTGCCTCTTTTACTGCCATTAATGATGGCGCATACATTGCCCTGCCCGCACAGTGGACACACTATTCATACGATTTGGCAGCATACACAAACAGGCGTATCTTCCTGGCTTTTCAGTGCGTTTCTGTTGATGCTTTTGCCTTGCTGCTGGACGACATACTGCTAACCGGAACAGGTGGCTGGGTGTCGAATGAAGATTACCTTGTTCCTCCGCCTGCCTTTTCACTATTTCCGAATCCGGCGCATAACAGCTTTGTGCTTGCCAATAAAAGCGGAACCCCATATACTCTGGAAATATTCGACCTACGCGGGCGCAAGATATATGCTGCCGACAGACTACATNNACAAAGCTTTTCCAATCTGGATTTGCCCACCCGGCTTGCGAGCGGCATCTATCTGTATCGCATCACTCAAAATGGCAGCACTTACACCATTAAACAGGTTATTCTTAAGTAAGGTTATATTGCTTCCGGAGTAAGCATCATTAGGGCGGGTTATCGTCACTGTAGTGTGGAGTCCAAC
>DIMZ01000239.1:0-3573 GCA_002425825.1 Cloacimonetes bacterium UBA5553
CAATATAGAAGGAGAAACAATTTATGAAAGCGACAAGAGCGAATTTATTGGGTGAGTTCACTGGCAAATTGGATGGCCTTATCTACTACCGCAGACGCAGTAATGGAAAGCTGTATGTACGCAGACAGTTTAGGTTCAAAAATCATCCGTCACATCAAGGTTTTAGCTCTGCTCAGAAGGCGATCTATGCCATAAATCCATCCGAGGGCTACAAACAAAACTTAAAGGATTACTTGAATTATTATAGTAGACTGCCGGAGAGTGATAATAAAAGCTATCAGGCGTGGACGAATATTTATGCTAAACTGATGTTTGCCATGCAGAAAGCTATGCCAGATACTGTGGACTTGAGAGCTATAACCAGAACTCAGATAGAACAGCAAAGCTTGCCATGTATAACGGTGAAGGCTGCTGTGGAAGCGGGTTTGTTGCCCAAGGTAAAAGGCTATGAAAGGCTGGATAAGGCATTATGAAAATTAGCCTTTAGTCACCGCTTTGCCTGCAGAATAGCAGGGATTGTTATGGTGCTTGGCTCTTTCTTAGTGCAGTCCCAGTTCCTTTTTGTAGCTGTCTATCCCGGCACGTTCTTTGTCAAATCCGGCTTTACCCATCAAGGCATAGGTGGCTATCTTGCCTGCTTCCACTCCGGGCTGATCCAGGGGATTTATATGCAGTAGCTTGCCGGTGAATACGGTCATAATCTCATACATCATAATGAACTCGCCGAGGTGATATTCGTCTATCTGGGGGAAAATGAGGTTGCAATTCGGGCGCATGGCTTGGCTGAGGGCTATCTCTGTGGCAAAGCGTTCGGCATTCAATAGTTCCGATAGCTTTCTACCGCCCAGGTAGCTAACTTCCTCACGGTCTGGGTGCAGATTTGGGATAACGTAGTCATGCTTGAAGTTTTCCACTGTCAAGAAGGTGAATATCTTGTCGTTTGGCCCCTCTGCATAAAGCTGCACCTGAGAGTGTTGATCGGTTGTCCCCAATGCTTTCACGGGTGTTTGCCCTACGTAGATGTCGCGGTTTTTAATGTCCTTACGCTTGCCCAGGCTTTCTGCCCAAAGCTGACGATACCAATCGGCAAAGTCATACAGCGAATTGGAGTATGGCATCATAACGCTTATGTTCTTGCCCTGCCGGTAATAAAGAAAGTGAATAAGCCCATTCAGATACGCAGGATTGGCAAGAATGTCAGTAGTTTGGCAGCGATCTCGCATCGCCGCAGCTCCGCGCAGCAATTCGCCAATATCCATGCCGGTAAATGCGGAGGACACCAGACCTACATCGGTTAGCACCGAGAACCTGCCGCCCACATTGTCGGGGACTATAAAGGACGTATATCCTTCCGTCTTTATTATCTGGCGCAAGAATCCCTTTTCCTTGTCGGTGGTAATTATCATTCGCTTGCGGTAATCGGATGGGAAACGCTGCTTTATGATGTCCATCAGAATCATGTAGCCCGCCATTGTTTCAGCAGTTGTACCGCTTTTGGTAATAACGTTGAAAATGGTGCTGTCCATGTTTATTGAGCTTAGAATCTCATGCAGGAAGATGGGATCTACGTTGTCGTAAACAAATAGCTTTCTGGGTAGTTCCTGTTCGGTGCGCAGAGCGGAGTATAATGCTTTGTTGCCCAATGCTGAGCCGCCAATTCCCAAAACAACCATCGTATCAAACATCGGATCGAGCTTCGCCATAAAGTCCACAATATGCTCTATGCTTTGCTCCGGCAAATTGTAGAAGCCCAGAATGTCTACCTGTCGGTCGGATAATATCTCTTTGTGGGCAGCATCGCAGGCGGATGTATATTCGCTAAGCTTATCTACTGGTATTGCCGACGGGAACATCTTGGAAGCCAATAAATTGTGATACTCGAAACGTAGCATGATATCTCCTAAAGTTGATAATAGTGTTTTAGTTCTTTGAAGAATAGATTCTCTATCTCCGGCACAGAACAAGAGAGGTCAAATCGGGATATTATCTGAGATAGCTTGGAGTCGCATTTCTTTACGATGGCTTTCACCATGTAGTAGTTATTTGGGCTTATGCTAAATTCCTGCACACCCAGCCCGAGTAACAGGGGTATGTAGTGCGGAGTTGAAGCCATTTCTCCACAAACTGAAATAGGTATTTTATATTTGGCTGCGCTAAGCACGCTCTGCCGAATAAGGCTAAGCACCGCAGGATGATGCTGAATATAGTAGCGTGAAACGTTGTCATTGTTGCGATCAACCGCCAGAGTGTATTGAGCCAAATCGTTCGTACCAAGGCTTAAAAAGTCACATTCCTTTGCCAACGCATCCGCTCCCAGAGCAGCCGAAGGGATTTCTATCATGGCACCAAGCTCTATGGAGCTGTCGAAAGCAAGACCTTCGGAATAAAGCTCTTCCTGACAATGATTAAAGACGTGTTTTGCCTCTAAGAAGTCTTCCACGTCTATTATCATGGGGAACATCACTTTTATTTTACCAAAGGCAGAAGCGCGCAATATTGCTCGTAGCTGAGTTCTAAAAACCTCGTGATGGGCAAGGCTGAACCTTATACCCCTATTGCCCAGATATGGATTTTCTTCAGCCGCACCCAGTCCAAAAGGAGCAAGCTTATCGCCACCTAAGTCGAAGGTGCGAATTGTAACCGGAGTTGGTGCCATCCGCTCTGCCATTTGGCGGTAGATGTCGTATTGCTCGTCTTCAGAGGGAAGGCTTTGGCGGGAGATGTATAAAAATTCTGTTCTGAACAGCCCAATGCCGTCACAGCCAAGATTGCTGATTCCTTCCAATTCTTCCGGCACGCCGATGTTGGCATAAAGGCTTATGGGTTCGCCATCTGCGGTTTGAGACACAGATGCTTTCAGCTCTGCCAGTTTCTGGCGCAGCAGCTCTTCCACCTGAACTTTTTGGGCATAGTAATCCAGGGTTTCTTCATCTGGGTTTATCACCAGCTTGCCCTCGTCTCCATCCACAATTAAGAGGTCATCATCTTGAAGCGAGCTAATCAGCAAGGGGATGTTCGCTATTGCCACAAGGTTCAGAGCACGTGTTAAGATGGAGGCGTGCGAGTTGTAACTGCCTTTCGCACAGAGGTATGCTTTTAGTCCTGCGCTTGCCAGTCGGCTAACCATAGAGGGGGTTATCTCGTTAAAAATGGGTATATGGTCGCTTTCCATGTCGTGCGGTAGGGTGCCGGTAATGCCGTTCAGGGCGTTTAGCAGCCGAGTGCCAACGTCGCGATAGTCTGCTGCTCGTAGTGCGAAGGACTCTACGCTCATGGCTTCAAATTGCTCAACAATGCTGGTGAAGGAATCTTGAACAGCCAGGCAGGTGTGGTGCAGCTTATTTTTAATTGCACTTGTCACCATGTTCTCAATTTCGGGGTCATGTAAGATATCACGGTGACTCGCGATAATCTCTCTGTCTCTTGGGTTTAGGTTGCTGCTTGATATATCATGTGTGATTTCGGTGTCTACGATGGCTACTGCATCGTGAAACCTGCCAATCTCTTTATCTACGTCTTCTTCGCGTATGCTATACTTGTCTATAATGTGTTCTTCTGGCTTTATGTGCAGCG
>DIMZ01000239.1:3579-9291 GCA_002425825.1 Cloacimonetes bacterium UBA5553
GCCAATAAACAGACCGTTATTTATGCTGTTACCCGTTAAGCGCTGCATCCGCTATTCCCCAAAGCCACTTTGAATAAGCTCCGAAAGCTCTTTCAGCAGGTAATCTTCGTCCACTCCATCGGCAAGCAAGTCCAGTTTTGAGCCGCATTCTGCAGCTAACATCATAACGCCCATAATGCTTTTGCCGTTCACTTTCATGCCGTCCTTTTCGATAAAGAACTCACTTCTGAACTTAGTAGCAGCCCTCACCAACAAGGCAGATGGGCGTGCATGCAAGCCCAGCTTATTGGTTACCGTTACTGCTATCTTTTTCATTTACCTTGCCATCCATCCCTTTTGCCAGGGTTTTCTTGCGGATTTCGTCGTTAATTCTGCGATTAAAGTCTTCAGCGGCATCATAGCCAACGCCTTTAAGTATCATGTTCATAGCCGCCACTTCCACTATCACCGACACATTCTTGCCCGGGGAAACGGGGAGATAGATGATTGGTATCTTTACACCCAAATGCTCAGCATAGTTGTTTGCCAGTCCGATGCGCTCATAATCCATGTTTTCTTGCCAGGGCATCAGCTCAATTTGCAGGTCTATGGTCTTTTGTTTGCGGGTGCGCTCAATGCCAAACATACGCTCGGCATTCACAAAGCCCACACCTCTTATCTCCATGAAATGCCCAAAATCACGCCCCGGTTTGCCAAAAAGCTGGTCGTCTAAATATCGCAGGGTAATAAGGTCATCACCGATAAGGCTATGCCCCCGGTGTACCAAGTCCAATGCGCATTCACTTTTTCCGATACCGCTTTTGCCGGTAAGCAGAATCCCTAAGCCGAACACGTCGATTAGTGTAGCATGCAAGGTCTTTTCCAGCGCAAACACATCATGAAGGTAGCGGGATAAGTGCTCAATCAAGTTTATGGTGGACAGCCTGCTGGATAGAAGCGCAATGTTCAGGTCATTGGCAATGTATTCTGTAACAGGAGGAAGGGTAAGACCTTTTGAGATAATAATGCAGGGGATATCGGTTTTGAACACATCACGTATGCGGGCTATTAGTTCATCTTCGTTCCNNCCAGGCCTGTTCACGTGTGGTGAGCCCAGTCTTTTGTTCAGCGTTTCCGGTTCTGTAATCAAAGAAAGGGCAAGGTCTTTCTTTTTGGCATCAAAAAAGTCACGAACGGTTATCTCTTTCATATCCTATCCAAGGCTAATCACACATTATGCAGCTAATAAGGAAGAACAAACCGATGCAAGCATGCTGTCCATGTATATCAACAATGCATGTTACCGGGTTGCTCTTCCTTGCAATCATTATTCTTACTTTTGTTCAAGCATCAAGGCTCAAACAGCTTATAAAACTCATTGTCTTTCTTAACCAACACGTTTATTCTATCTGTTTCCAAGTTCTTGAAGATCATGAAGTCTTCTTTGGCATCATCTATCTTCTCCAAGGCTTCTTCCACAGAGAGTGTTTCTGTAACAACCCGCTTGGTTTTTACGGTTTTATGCGCACGGTCAACGCTGTTCACATGAAAGTCCGTAGCACGGGAGAAATCATCAAAGTGGTCTTTCAGAGCACGCTTTTGGTGGTCTGTTATACGATCTTTTAGCTTTTTAATCTGACCTTCCATCTTGTCCAGAGCGGTGTCGATTGAAAGGTACATATCCATCTCTTCGGCTTCACTTTGTAGGCTGTATCGTGCTGCGTGAAGTGATAGCTCGCAAACGTTGCGGCTGTTTTCCAGCGCAAGCGTTACATGCACAGTGATGATGTGATCGAAATACTTCTTCAGCTTCAAGCAAGAAGTCTCCACATAATCTCTGATTGCTTTGGTCAGCTCAAAGTGGCGGGCAGTAATTGTGATCTGCATGATGGAATCCTCCTTAAATTTTGTGGATTGATAGGTTTTGCAGGTCTTCAATCGATTCCATAATTGCTTCCGACATCGTGGGATGCGCAAACACAATGGCTTCGACATCTGCTGCTGTACGTTTACCGGCTATCAGGATGGCTCCCTGTGCAATAAGCTCGGCTGCTCCATGACCCATGATATGCATACCGACCAGCTCTCCTGTTTCAGGATGGGCAATGGTTTTTACAAAACCGTCTGTTGCATTCATAGCCATGGCTTTCCCGTTTGCTGCAAAGGGGAATTTGCCAACCTTTGCTACGCCGTATTTCTCAGTTNNCAGTTGCCTCAGCCTGGGTTAATCCCACTGAGGCGATCTCCGGATGCGTGAATGTGCATCGCGGTATGTTCGAATAATTCAATTCATCATAATGAAATTCTTGTTTTGCTTCCAGCATCGCGATATGCTGCGCAGCTATAAGGCCTTGCTTGCTGGCGGTGTGGGCAAGCTGAAGCTTTGCCGTTACATCACCTATGGCATACACGTTTTCGATGTTGGTGCGCATGTATCTGTCTATTACTATCGCAGCCCTGTCTGTATCTAAGTTCAAGCCTTGCCAGTCCAGGTTATTCACCGGGTTTCTGCCAACGCTGATAAGCACTTTTTCGGCTACAANNATGCTATTGTCGTTACTCAGGTTCAGCTTTAGCCCTTCATCGGTTTGGTCTATGCTCTGCACGCCCACTCCGGTAAGCACCTTAATTCCTGCTTTCTTGAAGCTAAGGGCGAGCCGCTTCGATATCTCCTCATCTTCCATGGCTACCAGCCTGGGCAAAAATTCAATGATACTTACTTGCACCCCAAAGGTAGCAAAAATGGAGGCAAATTCACAGCCGATAACTCCCCCGCCAACCACTGCCAGGCTCTTGGGTAATGTATCCAGCTTCAGTATTCCTGTGGAGGACATGATGTCTTGCTCGTCTATTGCAATTCCGGGCAGGCTTTTGGCTTCGCTTCCGCTGGCTACTATCAAATAATCGCAGGTGAATGCTTCACCGCCTGCGCATGTAACCTGATAGCCTGTTTCTGCCTTGCTAACGGCAATAGCCACATCTGTTACCACCGCAATCTTACGTTTACGAAACAGGTATTCAATCCCGCCAACCAGTTGCTCTACAACGGCGTTCTTCCTGTCCCAAATCTTGCGATAATCTATCTTTACTTCCGGTTTAGCTATTCCATAGCTTTCAGCATCTTGCATCTCAGACACCAGTTCTGCGCTTTTTACCAGTGCCTTGGTGGGGATGCATCCCCAGTTCAGGCAGATACCGCCAAGTCTGTTCTTTTCTATCACCAGGCACTCTATATCATATTGTGCAAGCCTGATAGCGGCTTCATAGCCTCCCGGGCCCCCGCCGATTATTATCACTTTATAATGTTGCATTACCTTCTCCTAAGATGGCTGTTCAGTATCCCCAGCTCATCCCGGTATTTTGTTACTATTCTTCTGGATATATTCAGTCCATCAGCTTTTAGCCTGTTTACAAGTTCCTGATCGCTTAGCGGTTTCTTCTTGTTTTCCAGCTCTATCATCTTAATCAACTCAGACTTCACCCTTTGGCGGGAGATGCTTTGATAGTCATCATCAAGCCCTGCCGTGGAGGTAAAGAAGTCCTTAAAAGCAAAAATGCCATAAGGGGTTTCTGCATATTTGTGTTTAACCACACGGCTGATAGTTGATTCGCTAACACCCAGGTCCTGGGCGATTACGGAATAGGTTAATGGTTGCATCTGTCCGCNNAAAGAAGTCATACTGATGCTTAATAATTGACAGCGACACTCTTTCCAGGGTGCGCATGCGCATGAAGATAGACTTTATCAGGAACTTGGCAGAATTTATCCTCTCGCGCACAAACTGCATGGTTTCTTTGTCGAAATAGCCTCTATTAATCATCTTACGGTATCTGGGGCTAATTATTATGTTTGGGGTTATCTGGTCGTTTATTATCACCACATAATCACCATCGATAAGTTTCAAAGTTACATCGGGGAAAACATAGGAAGCACTGGAGCTCAGTATTCGCAGCCCGGGCTTTGGATCCAGCTTCGACACCTGCTCTTTGGCTGAAAATATAGTGTCTTCAGACACTCCATAAAACGAAGCTATCTTCTGATAACGTCTATGAATAAGGTTATCGAACTGGTCACCTATTATCCCACAGATAATCCTGTTCTCTTTCTGTTCCTCGCTTAGCTGCGCCATCAGGCATTCGCAGAGGTTACGGGCACATATCCCCTTGGGGCTTAGATTCAGCACCATTTGATGCAGCTCTTCTGCCCTGTCTTTGTTTATCCTGAACTTCCTGGCTAGGTTTATAATATCCAAACCCTCGGGCAAAAAGCCATAAATGTCGCATGTGTCTATAAGGTCGGTAATATAGTCTATCTCATTTACAGGCAGATAAAGGGGATAAAGCTGTTCCAAATACTTCTCTTTGGCATTTTCTTCATAGCGGATAAGGGACTCTGTGTGGTCTGCTTCGCTATCTCCATGCCAAGCGTCATAACCAGAGTGATAGTCATTCCAATGATCCAGTATTTCGGTTAGCTCTTTTGCTTCGGAAAGGGTTTCAAAGTGATTGTCGGTTTCTTCAGTTTCTTCTATACTGGTATTGCTCTCGGGGGCTGGTTGCTCAAAGTTTTGTTCGTCTATGTCATCTTCATCTTTCTCTTCTCTCAGCTCAAGCAGCGGATTATTCACCAGCTCTTGTTTTATATAGCTTTCCAGCTCCAGGATGGGCAATGCCAGCATCTTTAGAGACTGTAGCATTTTGGGCTTTAATGCCAGCTCTTGTTTCTGCTTCAGAGATAGATATTGATCCATCGGACTCATATACTCAGCTCAAAAGGACTTTGCATAAACCTGTCACCCAAATACAGCTCCCTGGCTTTTTCGTNNCTCCATCGAAGTGCCGGAAACCATCACCTTCCCATTGTAGATAATATAAGCGCGGTTCACTATTTTCAAAGTCTCAATCACGTTGTGATCGGTAATCATAATGCCGATGTCTTTATCCCGTAGCTTGCCTATTATGTCTTGAATATCTGCCACTGCGATGGGGTCAACCCCGGCAAAAGGCTCGTCCATAAAGATGAAGGTGGGTTTGGTTACCAATGCGCGGGTGATTTCCAGCTTGCGCCTTTCTCCTCCAGAGAGGGTGTAGGCTTTTTGCTTTGCTACATGAGTGAGGTTTAGCTCTTCCAAAGACTCCTGCAGCCTTAGCTTCTGCTCTTTACGGCTAATGTTTATGGTCTGTAATATCGCCAGAATGTTATCTTCCACGCTTAGCTTGGAAAAGATGGAAGGTGCTTGGGCAAGGTATCCCAAACCGAGTCTGGCGCGCTTATACATCGGCTTGTGCGAGATGTCTTTGTCGTCCAGGAACACTTTGCCTTTATTAGGCTTTGCCAAACCGATAATCATATAAAACGTGGTGGTCTTCCCGGCTCCATTGGGGCCAAGGATACCGACCACTTCACCCTGCTGCATCTCCATAGAGAGATCATTCACCACGGTGCGTTTTCCGTATATCTTAACGAGGTTTTCAGCTCGAATCTTGTGCTTTTCCATATCAGTTATTAAGCTAATCGGTATGCCTTTTTTGTCAAGAAATACTTGCATCTGGATTGCTTTTTGCTTTAACCCCCGCCTTCGGCATGTTTTAGCGATGTTCATAAGCTGCTTAATCGCCTTGCATTACGCTTTTAGGCGTTAGCTAATTGTACTTGGAAAGGCTGTCCGCAAGGTGGAACACTGATCCACGTGTCTTGAAAGAATCGCAGGATCATTGCAGATTTATTACGGA
>DIMZ01000239.1:9312-13278 GCA_002425825.1 Cloacimonetes bacterium UBA5553
GCTCCAATCAGGATGCAGAGAATAACAGCGCCTCAAGTAAGCAATAAAAAACCCCGAGCCAAAGCCCGGGGTTAGTTATGTAAATGAGTTAGTTACTAATTACTTCATTATTATAGTCTTGCGAATGGAGGTGTCTCTGCCTGCCTGCATCTTTATGAAATAGATACCATTGGGGCACTCCTTACCGCTGCTGTCACGTCCGTCCCAACCTATGTGGAAGCTACCAGGGTTCTTTTGCCCTTCGTTGAAGCTCCTTATCATCTGACCGTGTGAATTATAGACGTTGAAGCTTACATCAACTGCTTTAGTGATGTTGTAGTTTATTACACTATAAGGAGTGATGGGGTTGGGGTATATTGAAATTATACCGGCTGGGGGTAATAGCTCGGGAGTATTTGGAGTATTACCAATGCTGTATTGCACAGAAGTGGGGCCGTGATTAACGGTTCTGCCGTCCAAATCCTGGATTTGTAGCCAATAATAATAGGTTCCATCTTCTACCAGGGCATTATCTGTGTATTGGTAAATATGCTGAATGGGAGAGTTGGTAGAATTAATCATATCACTAATTCTTTCGGAGTTCACCCAGTTGCTGTCCATCGAACGATATATATAATAGCCCCCAACACCAGTTTCAGACTGAGTAACCCACTTTATAGTCACGAAGTTTTCTGCGGTTAAAGTTGCTGTGAAGGAAGAGAGAACTGCGGGTAGGGGTACGTCATTAGCTGGACCTACCAAGAAGAATCCCTTAGCATCAAACGAGCTGAGGCTTACTGTAACCCATCTGGGGTCGGATGAAACATCATAGCTAATTTGGGTGTATTCGGTTCCACCAATATACACTGAGGGGACTTTCATCAGGCCAACCCAATTATAGTTATGGTCGTCAGATGATGTCCAATACAGGGTAAGGGTTTTATTCCCAGTGAATGTTGCCGAAATGTTCCATTCACGATCAGTTTTGGCAGGATAGTGACTACCGATTGCTGTGCTGGCAGAAAAAGCGGACATATTTACGTCGTTTGCAGCTATGTTCATATACTTGCCGGAGACATTGTCATAACCATCAGTATAGCCAGATCCGCCAGTGTATGCTCCACCGTCAACAAATGTTGTGCCCTGAACGTTAAGAGCATTTGCTCCCATTGCCAGGTTGCCGGACAGTAAGGTTAAATCGCCAACAATAGTCTTGCCGGAATTAAGACTGACGCCATTGGAGTTGTTTATAACAACATTTCTGGGGCCATTTGTGGCGGGGAACTCAGCATTTGTAGTATTCTGAGAAGAAGTTCCTGCNNGTATTCGAGTGTAGAACTAGCACCATAGGTAAGGGCAAAGGTTGACAAGGCAAAACCAGCCGTGCCAGCAATGGTGAAAGTTCCGTTTATTGTAACATCTGTTGCCAATGTCTTGGTTCCGGTACCGCTGAGAATAACGTTGTTGCATGGTGATGGAATTACAGCTCCGTCGCCTCCATTCTTTATGAAGTTTTGAGCTCCGGCTCTGGCATATTCAACCGTTCCGTTCAAGTTTACCGTGCTCATGGCTATGGCTGTATCAGTTCCTATTACCTTTAACAAGCCGTTTAAGGTAAAAGTACCGCCTCGAAATCCGGCTTTTCTGCGGACAAAGCTGTTAAGAGACGAACTGGCATTTGCTATGATGACAGCATTCGAACCTACTGTAACGTTGCCAACATTTATGTTGTTCTCGTCTGCATGGATTACCGAAGCATTTGCAACATTTAATGTTCCAGACACCAAGTTCCATGAGAATGCACGAAGGGTTGCTCCCAAGTTTATCTCAACTCCATCATCCGCTGCAATTTCTATGTTAAAAAGAAATTGTCCTGATGGAGGTGAAGTAAAAGAGCCGTCAGACCATTCAGTATCTGTGACTAAAGTGCGATTGGACGAGCCCTTAACTACTAACTTTCCATTTGCATCCGAACGAGTAATAAGCATGTTTGCCATTGTAGTAGTAGATGTTCCAGGCACAGTGCCAACTGCTGCGTAGTATGTTCTAAGCTTGCCATAAAGCTCAAGTGAGAATGTTGCCAATTGCACTCTTCCGTTTGTGGCATTTGAAGTGGAAGTACCCTTCGAAATATGCAGGTCTTTCACCTTCTCAGCTTGGGTAAGAGTAATAATATGACCAGATTGCACATACACACTTGTGTTCTCGTTTGGTGTCTGTCCCGATGTAGCTGCTACCCAAGAACTGCCATTGTAGCGCTGCCACTTAGTATAGTCATTCCAATTACCGGTTGCGGAACTCCTGAAGTCTCCAGTTACCTGAGCGAATCCCAGAGTACACATTCCCAGTAGTATTAATAGTAAAAATAGCCTTGTGCTGTGTTTCATAATTCCTCCTAAAACACATCTATCCTTATCTTGTTTCTCTTGTTTAAGAGTGCATGGCTTCATGCACTGCCGTTATATCAAAATATCCAGCCCATTCAAATGATGGGCCTATGCACACTATTAACTTACGGTTGGATAATCACATACTACTATTCGCAGTAAGTAGCTATCCGAATATGACTACATATTAATCACGTAACGAGGCAAGTCAAGAAAAAAGAAGCTCTTCTACGTGATTCTAAAACACGATACAAGTACTGTGGAAAGCATGGATTTGTGTACATCGTTTACTGATAAGGATTTCCACCCTTCCTCGATAGCGCAAACTGTGGATATTCGTCAACAATGCTGCTGTAAATAATCTCGTAAATGCCTAATTTGTATGCAGATAGCCGATNNACGGTTTCGCATACCGTCGGCTTGGCGATACTGTACCGAGATCCATGCGTACGGCGTAATCTTTTCACATGTGTGCGGTTGATGTGCAGGAATAATTGCCTTGCATCTCTTGTTTTGGTTGACAAGTTTATCAGCTCACATTATCAGGAACTTCAGAGGTTAATATGAAGAGATTGATTTTAGCTTTTTACATCGTGTTTATAACGTCTAATAGCCTTATGGCATTAACTGTCACTTGCGATCACTATGGCTACTATGATAGCAGTAGCCGAAACTACAAGCAAGGAAGCTGGACAGCACAAAACACCGACCTTGGCGAAGGAACGGGCAAAATATGGAACTTCGCACTTCCTACTACAGGCTATGTGAACTACTCCTACCACAGCGTTGCTGCAATACCCGGCTTTCCTGAAGCTAATCTCAAGTGTTCTTATTCTCAGTTCGTTAATGGCTATTCCTATGATGGCACTATCTACATGCTGGATGATGGCACAGACATACTCACCCTTGGTTATCCCGGTACTCCTAACACAGTTTGGGACCCACCAATACCAGCGGGTCTGCCACATTATTTGGGTAAAACTTGGCAGGGCACACACACATACATATACGGTGGACACAGCATTGATGCTAAGGTGATCTCCGAGGGCACAATCAGCACTCATCTTGGTACTTATCCGGCGTTGTGCGTGCGTTATAGCTACACATCTGAATACCTAAACTATAATTGCTATCAATGGGAAACTGTCGAATATGGCATTATTGCCTATAGTAACGACTTAAACGGAGGCATGCTCTACGTTTTGCACGAAGCAAG
Source organism: Cloacimonetes bacterium UBA5553 (assembly GCA_002425825.1). Lineage (GTDB taxonomy): Bacteria > Cloacimonadota > Cloacimonadia > Cloacimonadales > Cloacimonadaceae > Cloacimonas. Next base: position 12,895 of record DIMZ01000239.1, read on the forward strand.
CCCTGGTGTTAGCGTGTCTGACAATCTTGTGCCAACGCCTCAGCCAGGTTTAATAGTATATCCAAACCCAACTAAAGATTCTGTAACAATCCTTCTTGATAAACATCAGAATAGCTCTTCGAAAATAGAGATTTACAATATGAAGGGACAGCTAATACATCAAAGCAAGGTTGCGGTTCCCAGTGATGATGATGCAACGCTTAGGCTTGATATTGCCAGCATGGTTAATACTTCCGGTGTATATATTCTGCGTTTGAGTGATAGTAAGAGCATCAGGACAACAAAAATCGTTGTAAACCGCTAAGCACTTTCTCTGAATTACCATCTTCCCTTGCAAGAGCTCGCACTAAAATTGCTTTTGTTTTCCCATAGTTATTCCCAAAT
>DIMZ01000239.1:13388-16567 GCA_002425825.1 Cloacimonetes bacterium UBA5553
CATTTAGCATATTCACAAATAAAACTTGCATTGGCTTTCATCTTGCATATACTGTTAAATACCCCCATGGGGTATATAAAAGAGGAGAACAACATGGAACATAGTTGCAGCTCAAATAAGCACATGGCGCATCACAGTGAGGAATTTAAGAACAAACTTATCATTCGGCTGCGCAAGGTTGAAGGTCAGATTCGCGGGATTCAAAAGATGATAGGTGACGACACATATTGTGACGATATTATCACTCAGATTTCCGCGTGCCGAAGTGCTTTGGCATCTGTGTCTAAAGAGCTGTTTGATGCTCATTTGTCTTCATGTGTGTTGCAGCAGATTCAATCCGGATCACCCCAAGTGATAGAAGAACTTATGAAAACCATAGATAGAATGACTAAATAAGGAGATACCATGTACAAAGTAATTATTGCACTACTAATAATGATGGTTGCATTACCGCTGCTATCGCAACACTGCGGATCCTGCCCCGGGGAAATGATGGCAAAAAACACCTATTCTACTCCATCTGCCAAACAGATTATCCCCAAAGCAAAGGCTAATCATTGGATAAATGACGATTACTACGTTAGCTATGAATGGAACAAGTCCCCCAAGATAGGCACCTACATTCTGATGGTGAATGTGTATAACAAGAACAAGAAACAGGTTAATGATCTAATCGTAACAGCTGATGCATATATGCCTTCCATGAAAGGTTCGCACGATACCGGCGACAAAAAGATGCAGCTAAACAAGAAGAATCAATATGCCATTCCGGTTTACTTCATGATGCTGGGAGATTGGGAGATTGAGCTGAAGTTCAATAAGGCTAACAAACAGATTGGCAATGCCTTCGTGAAGCTGGACATAAAGTAAACAGGTATAAGAGAACAAGCATGGTTAAGCAAAGCTGTCAGCATCACCTTTCCCGAAGGCTGCTTGTTACCCCCCTGGCGTTTATCACATTGCTGTTTAGCATATCGGTGCTAAGTGCCAATTCGGGGATACTTACTTTTGAGGCACAGGGCGTTGGCAACTATAGTGGAGATGAATGGAACTGGTATTCTCATCATCTCCATGATGCCATGCAAAAGCCATCGATCGGGTTTGACTGGCTGCATCGCGCTGGATCAGGCACTCGGGATTGGGGCTATTTATCCCTACAAAGCCGCCTGGCTTATGACGAGAGTGCTCCCGATAAGCTAAAGCTTCAAGTTTACAATGCCTTTTTGAACTATAAAAGCACATACTTTGACGCATGGGCGGGGCATAATAAAACGGCACTCGGCGTGAATAGCTATTTTGACAACCATGCTTTGCTGATGCCCGACAACACAATGAGTGGGCTGAATTATGACCGCGACTGGGGCATTGGTCTGAAGCTAAATCGCCAGATGCCGGAGGTTAATCTCTCGTTTAGCACCGGCTCAGGTATGCCGTTATACATAGGAGATAATTATTTATTAGCAGGACGCATAGCCTATGGAGACTTTGCCAAAGATGATCTGAGCTTAGGCTTATCTGCCGGAACAGGTAAAACGCTTCACAGCATGGGCTACATTGTGATGCACAATAAACAGCCCCTGAACTATGAAACCGTAGGCATAGACTTTGCCAAAAGGCATTATAACTGGGTGTTGATGACCGATACTCTGTATGGTAAGTATAACAATAAGTCTGCTTACTCTTCACTTTTCAGGCTAAGTGGGTCGTTTTTGCAGGAGGAAAGGCTAATGGCTGAGGCACAGGTTAATTATGCTCGCCTATTGGGCAAATCTACCCGCACTTTCTCTACCGGGCTTAGCTATAAGCTGAATGCAGATATTAGCCTTAGAGGGCTATACGAATTTGAAGATGTGAACAACACACATAAAACGATACTCCAAGTCTATTACCAGAAGGCTCTGGCGTATTAGTGAGACATAATATGAAACACACAATAATACTGCTGCTGTTGCTACTTGCCGGCACCCTCTGGAGTGCTGTGGGTTGCGACTTGAACGATCCCGACCGTGATGTGCGCAGGCTGTTTCCCGGCTCCACGGGATATAAAACCACCTATCGCAGCTTGCAAAGAGAAGGCGGAGCAAGCTTGCTTGCCGGTATAGAAAAGAAACTTGGCGATAAGTTTAGCGGTATGTATGAGACCATTGATGTACCCTATAGTCTATACGAGGTATTCTCAGGAAAGAACCGCATCGGCTGGATTCACGGGGTTAATCAGAAGGGAAGATATGGCGGGATTCAAGTGTTTTTGGTGCTGGATACCAAAGGCGTGATTACCGATTTATACTTTCAAAAGCTAAGCTCCAAAAATGCAAGGCTGTACAAAGATAAAGCCTTTACCAGACAGTTTGTGGGGCTTTCACTAAACGACTTTATGCAAATAAATATAGTTTCGGGCAAGGGGCAGGGCAAAGCCGCAAACATAAAAGACCCCACTGCAGGTAAGGACACAGACTTCCTTGCCATCCTGCGCGGAGTGAAAAAGAATCTGGTGCTGATGGAGCACTTTAGCAAGTAACAGAGGACAAGATGCCAAGTATAAACATTATAGCATATAAAAACTTACGCCGTAAAAAGATACGCAGTGCTCTCACGCTTTTAGGCATTGCGCTGTCCACATGGGTGCTGATAAGCCTGATGGGCTTTAATCAAGGATATGAGAGATCGCTTAATTCCGATATAGATAATCTGGGCTTTCAAGTGCTGTTAACCGCTAAAGGCTGTCCCTACGAAGCAGCAACATTGATGATGCAGGGTGGGGCAGGGCTTAGGTATATGGAAGATAGCATATTGGATAGCCTTTTGATGCATGAGGAAGTGACGGCTTTAACCCCCATGCTGATGCAGACAGTTTTCGACCCCATGATAGGCGAAAGCGGAGGCGTGGCGGCTTATACCGGAGTTGATGCCCAAAGCTTTCCGCAGATGAAAACCTATCTTGAATTTGCTCAGGGTGCATGGTTCACCGATAACACGGCTNNGCCGTTATTGGCTACGAAGCTGCTGAGCTGGAACAGCGCGAAGTAGGCGATGTGATTCTAATACCCGAGCACGAAACCGAGCTGAAAGTGGTAGGAGTATTAAAGCGTAGCGGAACTCAGGATGATGGCACCATCTTTGTTCCCTACAAGGCACTGCAAGGTATCTTCGGCGTGGAAAACAAGCTCACCAGTGTGGGC
>DIMZ01000060.1:0-1042 GCA_002425825.1 Cloacimonetes bacterium UBA5553
AAAACAAGTCTTTCAGCGGGCGACGTTTAATCTCCGGGCTAATCTATATCCCGCTGGTGATACCAGATATCCTGATGGGTGTTTCATTGGCGTTATTGTTTAACTTCACCAGGATCAATACCGGTATGTTAACCGTACTTATTGCCCATATCACTTTTTGCATATCCTATACAGTGATAGTAATCCAATCTCGTCTTGAGGGCTTTAACTACTCTCTGGTAGAAGCCGCCATGGACTTAGGCGCGAAACCCGCAGTGATTTTTTGGAAGGTTAAGTTTCCTCTTATGCTGCCAGGCATTATTGCCGCTGCTCTTCTGGCGTTCACACTATCGATAGATGACTTTATTATCACTTTCTTCACCTCTGGCAGAGGCTTTGATACCCTACCAATATATGTAGAGGGAACCATCCGCCGTGGCACTATAACCACTATTAACTCCCTTTCCACGCTAATGATTGGCTTCACTCTGTTTCTGGTGGTTATCACCAAGCGTATTCGCAAAGTTCTAATCTCTTCCTTGTAGCTTTCATATCTCAGGTAAAAGAAAAACCCTCACCGGGGATGGTAAGGGCTTTTCGCAGGATGTTTAGGGGGATTGCTTTTGGGAAAGTTTATTTATTAGAAACCGAACCACGGTCCGATAGTAACGTTTAATCCCTGATACTCTGTGTTAGGTGCATTTAGAACTTCAAAGTTCTCGCCATTCAGTCCTTTCACTCTCCAGCCTTCCTTTGCGGAATAGCCGTAGGTATAGCCGGCTTCGGCACGTAAGCCAAACCACGGTAACAGACGGTACATCAGTTCTGCACGAGGCTGTACAACTACGTAGTTGCGGCTAAGCATAGAGTGGGTGTTGTTGCTGTTCAGGAAGGTATTGTTCCAATCTGTCCAGTTATAGTTTGAGTTGCTCTTGAGGACTTCTACGGTATGAGTTCCACCGCCAATCATTAAACCGGCAGAGGATATGAAGTTTTTGGTGATGGGAACACGCTTGTCCAGGGTAACGCCACCCATTGAGTTTTCGTAGCGCAACCAGATATG
>DIMZ01000060.1:1071-7446 GCA_002425825.1 Cloacimonetes bacterium UBA5553
CCACCTGACCACCAAGGAAGTATCCCTTACCAACGGGAAGCTTACCACCGATACCTTGCATCAGCACGCCGTTGTCTGCCAGCTTTCCAAAGCCCATAGCGGTAACAACTTTGTTTGTATCGGTCATATCGGTATCGAACCACATAGGAATCCATGTTCCGCCACCATAACCGGCAGAGAGCTTTTTCTTCTTATCGGACTTGTCTGAAACCACATTATTGGTTTTTACATCGCGTGAACCAAAGGTGAAATCCATCTTTACCACTTCACCGGAGCGGATTAGCTCCAAGGCTACGGTATCTCCGGCGCGGTATTGCTTGCGAAGCTTTTCGAATACGCTGTAGTTGCTTACTTCATTACCATCAATGCGAACAATGATGTCGTCTTCTAATATACGATGGTTCCATGCAGGAGAATTGGACACAACTCCCGTTACCAGAACGCCAATGTTACCTTTGTAACCAAGAGCTTGTGCTTTGGGGAAAGTAAGGTCTTCGGTGTAGATACCAAAATATGCTGCATCGGGAGAGCTGCTCTCCAGGTTCAAGTCCTTTTGAAGATTCATAATAATCTTGGGAGTAGGGACATCAGTGAGGTTCCCCTCCATTTCAATCTTGATTTGCTTCTTAATTTCGTCTTTAGACTGTGCCATCAAGGTGCCTATCCCTATGCCCAGAATCAGTATGCAGATTAGAACTTTTTTCATCTTGAACTCCTTATGCTGTTTTCTTTTCTAATATCGCAAGGGGCGTGCCAAACGTGAACAAATCTGTAAGATACGCAAATGCAGTATAATAGCCAAAAAGCAGCAGACAACAACAGGCATGCCTTATATCATTATGATATATCACTGTGATATAATTGATAATCTCAGCTTGTCCTATGTCTTCCTTGAACGAATTACTAATGAATTACGCATGAAATACGGATGAGATGCGTAGTTCATCCGTAATTCTAGCGTAAAAGATGCAAGGGCTTTTTATGGAAACGGTATGAATATTGCATGGGAGTCTGTTATAATTCCCAATGGGAGAAAGAATGAAGAAGCTATGTATTATCCTCATGCTCGCTGTGTGGGTTGGTCTTGCGATGGCACAGCAGGCAGTAATCTTTAACATTTCCAGCAGCGCGCTGGTGGAAGATGCCAAGTCCACAAATCTGCGGGATGCAGTGAGGGCATTAAATGAATCCGGCTCTGAGGTGTATTATTACAACGAACATCAGGTGATAGCTGGCGGTAGCAAGCTGCATCCAAGAGCTACGAAGCTGAATATATCGCCACTTAGCAGGCTGTATATCGTATCCAAACTGGGCGGACTTAGCCCCAATGAACTGGATGCCTGTGGAGATTTGCTTCTGGATATGGGCTCGTCTCTGCTACTTGAGAGCCGTTATAACGAAATAGAGCTGCGCGGATTGATAAAGAATCCCTTTACGTTGCTGGACTTAGTCCCCATGCAGCTTGGCAGTTATAAAAGCCTTCCCGCTGGAGTGGCTGAGACCAGAACAGAGATAGCAAACCTGGTTAATATGGTTAATGCTGATAGCGTGCTATACTTCATTCAATCGCTTCAGAACATGCAAACCCGTTATGCTCTGGCGTCTAACAGGCTTGCTGTCTCAAACTGGATAAAAAGCCAGTTCTCCCGCTTTGGCATTAGTAATGCAGCTTTGCATAACTTTGAATGGCAGGGAACTACTCAGTACAATGTGGTTGCCACCATCACAGGCAGTGTGTATCCCGATACCTATATTGTGGTTGGTGGGCATCATGATTCTATTACAAATTCCACTCCCTTAAGCTTTGCTCCCGGTGCCGATGATAATGCCAGCGGAACGGTTGCAGCTCTGGAAATGGCAAGGGTTATGATGGCAAGCGGTTATCAGCCTAAGTGCTCCATACGCTTTGTAACCTTTGCCGCTGAGGAATTTGGTTTATGGGGTTCCAAAGCTTATGCATTGTATGCCCAGAACTCCGGCATGGATATTCGCCTGATGATGAATCACGACATGATAGCCAATAATGTGGGCAACGACAGGCGCGTATTGCTGATGCCCTATGATGGATATATAGGCCATACCGATACTGCAGCGGCAATAACCTCTACCTACACCGACCTAATTCCGGTATATGGCTCTATGAATTCCTCATCGAGTGACAGCCATTCTTTTTGGACGCGTGGGTATCCGGTGGTTTACTATTTTGAGTACAATTTCTGTCCCTGGTATCATTCGGATCAAGACATTGTTGCCAATATCGACCCTGAGTATTGTGCTACAGTTATCNNCTTCTACAGCAGTGGCGGCATCATTCTCGGCAATGCCCAAATCTCCTACAAACCTGCGGGTTTGGGATAGTGGGACAGGTGATGCTTTATCTGTAGTATGGGATGCGCCTAATGACCCTTATATCAGCCATTACATAGTTGCGTATCGAAATACGGTAAGCGGCATAGAACAGAGCATAAATTCAATAACGCCTTTTACTACAATTACTAACTTGAGCCAAGCTGTGCTATATGAAGTGTCTGTATGTGCTGTTGATGGCACGGGAACCCAGAGTAGCGTGGTGTATGGCAGCGGAACACCTTTGCTGTTGCCCAGAACCCCACTTAGCTTTGAAGCTGTGCCAACCACCAGTTCAATTGTCTTAACCTGGCAAAGTAACAACGAGCTTGATCTTGCGGGCTATAGCATTTGGAGATCAAACAGTCAAAGCGATATGGGGACTGAGATAGCAAATTTGGCTGCGAGTGCTGTTACATATACGGACAGCAATGTAGTGGGTTCGCTTCAATATTACTATTATCGTGTAACTGCATACGATACCGATAGCAATCATAGCTTGCCCACGCAGGTTATCTCTTCCCGCCCGGTTAGCTTGAATAGCGGGATTCTGGTGGTGGACGAAAGCAAGAACCTTAGCGGCACAAGTCCATTTCAGCCAAACGACATTATGGTTGATAGCTTTTATGAAAGCGTATTGGGGCAGTATAGCCCTACTATGGTTATAGATTTGGAAGAGCAAGCTTCAGACTTGCGTTTAGCTGATATTGGTGTCTTTTCGAGCATAGTATGGCATGGCAACGATTCATCCGATATAGATTATCCAAGCTCCGTACGTGATGCCCTTCAAAGCTACATTAGCCTCGGTGGAAAAGTGCTGTTCAGCGTTTATCATCCCAGTCAGGCATTTGTGCTAAATGCCTCTTATCCTGTTACCTTCAGCGCAAGTAGCTTCATGCGTCAGGTATTGGGCATCGCATCTGCTGACTATGCCAGTGGGGCAAGATTTAAGTTTGCTTTGCCTGCCGTGGAACAAGTTCCCATGATTAAGGTTGATAGCCTGAAGACCAGTGCTGCCTTCAATGGACATATTTTTAAAGTTGAGGGCATTACTCCGGTGAATGCGAATTCACTACTTTACAGTTACGGCTCGGGCTATGCAAATGAAACCACTCAAGGCTTCCTGAATGGTAAAGGTGTGGCAGTATCGAATCAATATGGTAGTGGCAAGGTGGTAACCCTTAGTTTCCCCTTGTATCACATGGAACTCGAAACATCCAGACAGTTTGTGGGCTATGTGATGCAGTCATTGTTCAATGAAACCGTTGCGAACGACGACCTCCTGATGCCGCCGGTGGCAGGCTTGCAGGTAATGCCAAACTATCCTAATCCCTTTGTGAATGAGACAACGTTCAGCATCTCCGGTGCTGATAAACAGCAGACATTAAGTGTTGAAGTTTATAACGTGAAGGGTCAGCATGTCAGAACACTTTTCAATGGCTTGCCAGACGGCAAATCAAGCTTTAGATGGGACGGGCGTGATTCGCAGGGAAGAGCAGTAGGTTCGGGAGTGTATATGCTACGGGCAACGCAGCTAGGGCAGCATGGCATTAGGAAAGTGCTTTTGGTGAAATAACTTAGCCCATTACAGCAATCAATATTATTCAGGCTTGCACCATGCAAGCCTTTTTTACACTTGTATCATAAATCAGCAAGGAAACCATAGAGCGTTATCCTGCAAGCATCTGTCTTGCTGTGGACAAAAAACCACAAAAAAAGCGGGTTTTATCATTGACAAAAATCGTAACTCCTTATTTAGATATATCTCATGATGCTGTGCTTAGTTTGCGATAATTAGGTATCAGAGCCGTAAATAACTAAAAAATAAATAGATACTGCTGGTGAGTAAAGGGGGAATGCGGATGTTTTCGATGATCAGAAAACGTAACGGTAACGTTGTTAGTTTTGATAAACACAAGATAGCCATGGCGATACATAAAGCCGGGCTGGCTACGGGGGAGTTTGGCGAGGAGATTGCTGAGGTTTTAACCTTAAGAGTTATAAATTTAACTCAACAGGTTATTCAGGATGAGATACCTGAAGTTGAACGGATTCAAGACATTGTAGAGGAAGTGCTGTTAGCATCGCCCTACAAGAAAACTGCCAAGGCTTATATTATATACCGGGATCAACATGCCCGGATTCGTGAATTGGTCTCAACTGCCGGGGTGAAGCTGATAGATCAATACTTGGAAAAGCTGGATTGGCAGGTAAATGAAAACTCGAACATGGCATATTCGCTGCAGGGACTGAACAACTATATTGCCTCTGAGGTTAGTAAAACCTATTGGCTTAATAAGATATACCCGCCGGAAATACGAGAAGCACATGTGTCTGGCGACCTGCATATTCACGATTTGGGTCAGCTATCTGTGTATTGTGTTGGCTGGGATCTGATGGATTTGTTGCTTACCGGTTTTTGTGGTGCCGAAGGAAAGGTTGAGAGCGCACCTGCCAAGCATTTTAGAAGTGCTCTGGGTCAGATAGTAAACTTTTTTTATACTCTTCAGGGAGAAGCTGCGGGTGCGCAGGCATTTTCCAGCTTCGATACTTTACTCGCCCCCTTTATCTACTACGATAAGCTGAGCTATGAGGATGTAAAACAAGCTTTGCAAGAGTTTGTTTTTAACATCAACGTGCCCACCCGTGTAGGCTTTCAGACCCCTTTTACAAACATCACGCTTGATCTTTACCCTCCTGATCTTTACAAAGACCATGCAGTTGTTATCGGTGGCGTTCCTATGGACAGGAACTATGGTGAGTTCCAGGCGGAGATGGACATCCTTAATCGCGCCTTTCTGGATGTAATGATCGAGGGAGATGCCAAGGGACGCGTATTTACTTTCCCCATTCCTACTTATAACGTAACTAAAGACTTCGATTGGGATAATCCCACCATCCATTATCTATGGGAAGCAACAGCGAAATATGGCATACCCTATTTCTCAAATTTTGTGAATTCGGATATGGATCCCAATGACGCGCGAAGTATGTGCTGCAGGTTGCGCCTTGATACTAGAAAGCTGGAAGCAAGGGGCGGAGGCTTGTTCGGTGCTAATCCTCTAACAGGCTCCATAGGCGTAGTTACGCTTAATCTGCCTCGCATCGGCTATCTTGCCCAAACTGAAGATGAGTTCTTAAGGCTTTTAGAGGATAGACTGTTACTGGCAAAAAGCAGCTTAGAAATAAAGCGTAAAGTGCTGGAAACCTATACCAAAAGCGGGCTTTATCCATACACCAAGTTTTACTTAAAGAACATATATGAACGCTTCAATCAGTATTGGAAGAATCACTTTTCCACAATCGGCATAATTGGTATGAACGAGGCAGCCGAAAACCTTTTGGGTAAGAATCTTGGTAGCAAAGAGGGCAAAGCATTTGCGCTTAGAGTAATGGATTATCTCAGAGCTCGCCTTATCGACATTCAGGAAGAGACCTATAATAACTATAACTTGGAGGCAACACCTGCCGAAGGCACTAGCTACCGCCTGGCTATTCTGGACAAGAAGCACTATCCAGATATCAAGTGTGCCAATTGTGGCAGTGATACACCCTTTTATACCAACAGCACCCAGCTTCCAGTGAATTATTCCGATGATATCTTTGAAGTTCTGGACTTGCAAGATGAGCTTCAAACCAAATACACTGGCGGAACAGTGCTGCATATCTTTGGCGGTGAAAGAGTGGAACATGGTCAGAGCATAAAAGCTTTGGTTAAAAGCATCTGCGAAAGCTATAGATTGCCCTACTTCACCTTCTCGCCTACCTTTAGCATCTGCAGCCAACACGGCTATCTTGATGGCGAGCAGCCTGTATGCCCGATGTGCCATAAAGACACAGAGGTTTTCTCTCGCATAGTGGGTTATCTACGCCCCGTATCTCAGTGGAACGATGGCAAAAAAGCCGAGTTCAAGCTTCGCACCACCTTCGACCCCTTGAAGCAGCATGAGCAAGGGGAACACAGCCTCTACCAAGAGCTTGTAAAATGAAGATAGGCGGGTTTCAAAAGTTTTCGCTATTAGATTATCC
>DIMZ01000060.1:7453-7618 GCA_002425825.1 Cloacimonetes bacterium UBA5553
TGTCTTTACTCAGGGCTGCAACTTCCGGTGCCCCTATTGCCATAATCCTGCTTTGGTAGATCCTAAGCGGTTCGGTGCTGCCTTGGACACAGAAACGGTGTTACGCTTCCTTTATAGACGACGCAAGAAGCTTGGTGCAGTGGTGGTATCCGGTGGCGAGCCACC
>DIMZ01000060.1:7643-10202 GCA_002425825.1 Cloacimonetes bacterium UBA5553
GATCTTATTCCTTTCCTGCGTTTGCTAAAGGCAATGAGATTTAAGATTAAGCTTGATACCAACGGCTCTCTGCCGGATAAGCTGGAAGAGATAGCCGCAAATGGCTTGGTGGACTATTATGCGATGGATATAAAGGCTCCGCTAAACCTGTATCAAATAGTTACTTGCACGTATATAAAACCAGGCACAGTGCAGCAAAGCATGGATGTGATACGTCGTGCGGGTGTTTCATACGAGTTTCGCAGCACCTTCTTTGATGCACTGCTTTCGGTGAATGACCTTTTGGCGATGCAGGAGCTATTAAAGCCCGGAGACAGATTCACACTTCAGGAGTGCCGTTACGGTAACAATCTTGTAGATATCTGCAAGCCCCGTCAAGATTGTGGTGAAGTGGCTCTCGGAGAAAGCCTTGCCTATAAGTCGCTAAATGACTGGGGCAAACAGAATAGCATCCAGATAAGCTTGCGTAGCCTATGAACAAGGTAGATATTGAACACCTTCTACCCTTGGTAGATAAGCCTTCGCGCTATATAAATCACGAGATAAATGCCGTGCACAAGAACTTTGGCAAAGCCAAAGTGCGCTTTGCATTCGCCTTCCCGGATGTTTATGAACTTGGCGTGTCCCACTTGGGACTAAAGATATTGTATAGCATAATAAACAGCCTTGAATACGCCATGGCTGACAGAGCTTACCTGCCCTGGACAGACTTGGCTGCCCTGATGCGAGAAGAAGCTCTGCCTCTTTTCGCATGGGAAAGCAGAATTGCACTAAAAGAATTCGACGTTATTGGCATTACTTTGCAAAGTGAGCTGAACTTCAGCAACGTTCCAGAACTACTGGATCTTTCTGGCTTACCCATCCATTCTAATGATAGAGATTTAGATGCTCCCATCGTGATGGCCGGTGGGCCATGTGCCACTAATCCGCTTCCCCTTGCTCCGTTCATAGACGTTTTCTATATCGGAGAGGCAGAAGAGGGCATTATTGAGATGGCAGACATCCTGTTGCAACACAGTGACCGTGATGCACGCCTGCAGGAACTTGCCCGGCTAAGCTATTGCTATGTCCCCAAATACCACATGGGGGAGAGGATTATCAGCCGTAAGTTTAACGGCTTTTCAAGTTCAAACCTGATGCATAAACCGCAGCTTTTATCCTGGCAACTTGCCACTCACAACCGCTATGTTGCCGAGATTATGCGTGGTTGCTCACGTGGTTGCCGTTTTTGTCATGCCGGTTACTTCTACCGACCTGTAAGGGAGCGCGATCCAAGGGCAATTTTGCACGATATAATAACCGAAACCAATAACACAGGTTGGGATGAAGCCGGCTTGGTTTCGCTGTCCAGCAGTGATTATTCCTGCATCCAAGAGCTGCTTTTAAGCCTGCTAAGTGAGATTGATACAAATAAAACCCACATATCACTTCCTTCGCTGCGGGTGGATAGCCTAAGCGATGAGCTGGTGGATGTGCTAAGCAACCTTGGAAGGGAAGGGCTAACTGTTGCTCCTGAAGCTGGTTCGGAAAGATTGCGCATGGCGATAAACAAAAACCTTTCCGAAGAAGCCATCCTGAAAGGCGTAGAGATTGCCGTAAAGCTTGGTTGGCAAAAGATTAAGTTATACTTTATGCTGGGCTTGCCCACCGAGGATGAAAGCGACATTGACGCGATAATCGACTTGATAGACAAAATAAACTCCCTTGGTAAGCGGAGATTGCAGATTAATGTAACCCTGTCTCCCTTTGTGCCAAAGCCTTTCACCCCATTCCAATGGTCGGCTATGCTGGATAAAGCAACGCTACTGAATAGAGCCATCAGAATTAAGCACACCTTCACAAAAGCACGTAACATTAAGATAAAATACCATACAATAGAGACTTCTATCCTGGAAGCAGTGCTCACCAGGGGTGACGACAAGATTGCAGAAGTTTTAGAAAGTGCTTGGAAGAATGGTGCCCGTTTCGATGGCTGGAATGAGTGTTTTGATTTCAGCCTCTGGGAAAAAGCATTTGTTGACAATAACATAGACTTAGCGTCTTACTTATCTGCAAAGGACTTGGCAAGCCCCTTGCCTTGGGACTTTATAGACACAGGAGTTTGCACCGAGTTCTTAGTTTCGGAATATAACAAAGCCATCAACAGCATTCAAACGCCTGACTGTAGAGATATTTGCACCTGCTGTGGCGTATGCGACGACACAACCATGTCCTCCACCGTTGCCAGAGGTGAAGCTATCAACACTCAGCCTGCCATATATGCTCCGCGGCAAAGTGAATTACACACAGAGCCACAAACAGCTCCAGCGGCACCTGNNACCTATAACGCAATACAGGTATCGCATTTACTATCAAAAGGTGGGGATGCTGCGCTTTATATCACACCTGGACTGGATGCGCATGCTATTTCGTCGTATAGCCATGCTGGATTTACAGACGGTGTTCACTCAGGGCTTTTCTCCTCATCCCAAGGTTAGTCTTTCTCCGCCCCTACCCATTGGCGTGGAGGGACTAAGGGAGTTCTTTGATATGTCTTTCAAGGCTCCTTATCCACCGGAT
>DIMZ01000133.1:0-7141 GCA_002425825.1 Cloacimonetes bacterium UBA5553
AGGCGGGAATCCAGCCCATAATACCAGATAATCATAAGAACAAGTAAAGAACAACATAAGCGACAGAAATAAACAACGGTAACGACAGTAAAGGATAACAGGTGCGACAGATGGCGAAAACAGGTGCGGCATTCATACAAAACTAACATATATCCTTAGCTTTGTCGTTCCCGCGGAGNNAAGAACAACATAAGCGACAGAAGAATATAACGGAAACGACAGGCAAGAAAGACGGGAACAACAAAAATGAACAACATAAACAAAAACAGGAGGAACAATGCGAGTAACTTACAAATACGGTATTGGTGGCCTTAGAGGCAGGGCAGATGGAATGGTGTTTTGCTACAACCGCTATCTGGGCAGACCCTATACGCGCAAAATGGTGTNNGCTAATATTTTCAGAATCAATCCCTCGCAGGGCTATCGTGATGATATGTATTATTATATGGCGCGGTATCGGAATTTGAATGAGGCAAATATGTCGTTAATCACCTGGAGCAACTTCTATTTGAAACTGATGTACGACATGGCAAAAGCGGATGATACGATAGACTTGCGGACACTTACGAGGGAAGAGATATACAGCCGTGATTTGCCATGCATCAGCGTGAAGAAAGCGGTTGAGGCGGGTTTACTGCCGGTGGTGTATGATTATCAGAGCTTTACGCATGAGCTGTAGGATATCGGAATTGCATTGCTGCAAGAGCAGAAGTTACTTGCAATTCAATAGAAATGAAGGTCATTTTACAGCTTTTCACTTGACAGGAATTGCGGATGTATAATGTTATAGAAAACCACAAATATCGAGAAGGTGATGGCAGATAAAGAAAGAATCTTAGCTTTACTGAAGCAGGAAGTAGCCCCTGCAATGGGCTGTACAGAGCCTGCGGCTGTTGCTTTGGCAGCATCGTATGCGGCAAAGCTTTTATCCGGAAAGGTTACCCAAGCTGAGCTATGGGTTAGCCCCAATGTGCTGAAAAATGGGATGCGAGTAGGCATACCTGGAACGGAACTGATCGGCTTGGAAATAGCCGCTGCGTTGGGAATATGCGTAGCCAATCCCGAAAAGAATCTGGAAGTATTAGCCGAACTGGAAGCCGCAACTATTATAGAAGCTAATCTGATGCTGGCAGATGCGGTTATTAAAACTTACAAGAAGGATACTCAGGATAAAATCTGGATTGAGGTGAGGCTGAGCGACGGGGTAAAGACCAGCCTTGCCATACTGAGGTGGCGGCATAACTGGCTGCACCACTTGGAAATGGATGGTAAAGTATATGCTCATAACGAGCTGGATTCACCTGATGTGCCAAAGCTTATCTCGCCAGACGAATTTACGGTAGCGGACTATTATGCTTACTGCGTTGATGCCGATGAAAGTGACCTGAACTCATTTGATATGGGCTTGGAGATGAATCGCAGCATTGCCGAATATGGTTTAAGCAATGCCTCCGGCATATCGGTGGGGAAGATGCTGATGCAGCAGATGGAAAGTGGCCTTTTGGGTAATGATATTCATCACTATGCCATGGCTTTAACCGCCGCTGCCACCGATGCCCGCATGAGTGGATGCAGTATGCCGGTGATTAGCAATTCCGGCAGTGGTAATCAAGGTTTGTCTGTTACATTGCCCATTATTGCCATTGCAGAAAAACAAGGATATTCCAAAGCCGAAGTGTTGCGAGCCCTTGCTTTGGGGCATTTGGTGAGTGTGCACATAAAGAACAAAGTTGGTGTGCTTAGCAGTTTATGCGGATGTTTGTCTGCTTCGTCCGGTGCCGCGAGTGGCATTGTGATGCTATTGGGCGGTAAGTACAAGCAAATTGAGTATGCTATAAAGAACATGATTGGTAATACCGCGGGCATGGTTTGCGATGGGGCAAAGGAAGGCTGCTCGCTGAAGGTTGCTACCAATACCAGTGCTGCTGTTCAGGCTGCCCTGCTTGCCGTGTCGGATATCTGTGTATCATCCAGCGATGGCATCATTACTGACGACCTGGACGAGACTATTGCGAACCTGGCAGAATTTGTGGCGCACGGTATGGATAATGCCGACAGCACTATACTGAATATAATGATTAAAAACAATAATAGAGGATGTAATGTCTGATCACATTTTTGAAGTACAGCTTAGTAATGAACTGCCCCCGGAACCGGTGTTTGAACCAGGCATCAGGCGTGCCCTGGATAGAGGACTGAACCTTAGCAAAGCCGAAATAGCACTGGCAGTAAAGAATGCACTTCGTTATATACCGAGTGAACTGCATAGCATTATGGCTCCTGAGTTTTTGCACGAGCTAAAAACCATGGGGCGCATATATGGATATAGATACCGCCCACATGGACGCCTGAAGGGGAAGCCATTGGATGAATACGAGGGGATAACCCCGGCTAAAGCCTTGCAAGTGATGATAGATAATAATCTTGATTTTGATATTGCATTATATCCTTATGAATTGGTTACTTATGGCGAAACTGGGCAAGTGTGCCAAAACTGGATGCAATACAGGCTGATAATGAAATATCTGGAAGTGATGCGCGAAGATCAGACATTGGTTGTGGCATCCGGTCATCCATTGGGTCTGTTCCCCTCAAGAGTAGATGCGCCAAGGGTTATCTCAACCAATGGCTTAGTGATAGGCAAATGGGACAATCCCGATGAGTTTAAGAGATTAACGGCACTCGGAGTGGCGAACTATGGACAAATGACTGCGGGCGGGTGGATGTATATTGGGCCACAGGGCATAGTGCATGGCACTTATATTACACTGCTGAATGCCGGACGCAAATACCTGGGCATAAAGGGTGATAATGACCTTGCCGGTGTGCTTTATATCTCTTCGGGCTTGGGAGGCATGAGCGGTGCTCAAAGCAAAGCGGTTGAGATTGCCGGTGGCATAGGCATAATAGCGGAAGTGGATTATAGCCGCATAGAAACCAGGTATAGCCAGGGCTGGGTTAGCAAGGTCTCGGCAANNTAGCTGGGTAAACGAAGCCAGAGAATCCAAGCAAGCACTGTCCATAGCATATCACGGCAATATAGTTGATCTGCTGGAGTATGTGGATAAGCACGATATTTGCTGTGAGCTTATCTCCGATCAGACCTCATGCCATGCTGTTTACGAAGGTGGATACACTCCCGCCGGAATAAGCTTTGAAGAAGGAAGAAAGCTGATTGCCACAAACGAAGCTCTCTTTAAGCAGAAGGTGGATGAATCGCTAATCCGGCACTACAATGTGATAAAAAGCTTATGCACCAAAGGCTCACGCTTTTGGGATTATGGCAATAGCTTTATGGCAAGTGTGTTTGATGCCGGAGCTACCGAGATAGCCAGAAACGGAATAAACACCAATGATGGCTTTATCTGGCCTTCCTATGTGGAAGACATTATGGGGCCGCTATGCTTCGATTATGGCTATGGCCCATTCAGATGGGTTTGTCTCTCTGGAAAAGATGAAGATTTGCGCAAGACAGATATGGCTGCTACGGAATTGATAGACCCCAATAGAAACTCCATGGATAGAGACAATCATTATTGGATTAGCACCGCGGAGCAGAATAAGCTGGTGGTGGGAACCAAAGCCAGAATACTATATGCAGACGAGGAAGGAAGAGTTAAGCTGGCACTAAAATTCAACGAGATGGTGCGTAATGGCGAGATTGGGCCTGTGATGCTGGGCAGAGATCATCATGATGTATCGGGAACAGATTCTCCCTTTAGGGAAACTGCCAATATTCGTGACGGTTCAAACGTGATGGCAGATATGGCAACTCATTGCTTTGCAGGTAACGTGGCCAGGGGCATGACTCTGGTCGTGCTGTCTAATGGTGGTGGCGTTGGCATAGGCAGAAGCATAAACGGTGGCAATGGCATAGTGTTAGACGGCAGCAGCAGAATGGATGAGATAGTAAAGAAAGCCTTGTCATGGGATGTGATGGGCGGCGTTGCGAGAAGAGCCTGGGCGAGAAACTCCGGAGCTGTGGATACCTGCAGTGCCTGGAATGACAAGCATCAGAACGCTGGTGCTATCACTATACCACATCCGGTAAACGACGAATATTTGCATGAACTGATAGACAGTGATTATGGAGGGATGCAATGAACTTAAACTTCTCCCGGGTCATGAAGGCAGATGGTTTGAATGATGATGTAATAAGGACTTTTATTACTTATTACGACAGGCTAAAAAATGGCGAAAAGGGAATTATTGCCAGAGAGCAGATCAGACCGCCCTCTCCACAAAACTTGATAGATTATGCCCAGATACGTGACAAAGGCAAGTCTCAGATTCTAAAAAGTACGGTAGTGATTAAGCTGAATGGTGGACTGGGTACAAGCATGGGGCTGTCTAAGGCAAAGTCACTATTACCGGTGAAGGGTAACCTGAACTTCTTAGACATCATCAGCCGGCAGGTTTTAACCTCAAGGTCATCCACCGGATATGATGTGTTGCTGATGTTTATGAATAGCTTTAATACAGATTCGGACACGATTAACTACCTGTCCAAATATCCAGATTTAGCTATTCAGGATATACCGCTATCCTTTGTGCAAAATAAGTTTCCGCGCATCAGACAAGATAAGCTTGGCATTTATGAAAACAAAGATGCCACCAAGATGTGGAATCCTCCCGGTCATGGAGATATATACACAGCCATTAGTTCCAATGGATTGCTGGAGCAGTTAATAGCCAAAGGTTATCGCTATGCGTTTGTATCCAATGCCGATAACCTGGGTGCAACGATAGACACTGCCATTCCAACCTATATGGAAGAGAATAACATACCCTTTGTGATGGAAGTATGCAACAGAACTGAGATGGATAAAAAAGGGGGGCACCTGAGTGAGGATTTGGCGGGACAATTGCTGCTGCGTGAGGTAGCTCAATGCCCAGATGCGGAACTTGACGAGTTTCAAGATATAAACCTTTACAAATACTTTAATACCAATAATCTGTGGATAGACTTAAAGGCTTTGGAATGGCAGATTATATCCTCCGAAGGCTTGATGTTGTTGCCACTTATTGTTAATCCCAAAACAGTGGACGGCACTCCTGTTTACCAGCTCGAAACAGCTATGGGCTCTGCCATTAGCATCTTTAATAATGCCAAGGCGGTGGTGGTGCCCAGAGAACGCTTTGCGCCGGTGAAGAAAACTAATGACTTGTTAGCTATATGGTCTGATCTTTATGAGCTTAATGACCGTTATCAGATTGTGCTAAGGCGTGGCTTGGAGAAAGCACCTTACATAGAACTGGATGAAAAGTATTATGGCAAAGTGGATGATTTGAAACAAAGGTTCCCGGTTGGTGCTCCGTCGCTGCTAAGCTGCAAGGAACTGAAGATAACGGGAGACATTACTTTCCTGGATGATGTGCTTTGCGAGGGACGGGTAAACATCAGCACCGCAACGAGTGCAACGGTTAAAAACAAACTGATAACAGGAGATATGGTTCTGTGAGTGATTGCATAAAGGTGATATGTTCCCATTGGAGGTTACATTGATTTCCAAAGCAGTAAAAATTAGACTTGGTATATTCATCGCCCTGGGCTCAATTCTTATTCTGGTATTTGCCGGTGCGATTGCCGGTAGCAGATTGATGGAAAGAAGAGACATATATTACATCCAGTTTGAAAACTATTCTGTTAGCGGGATGCAGGTAGGTGGCACGGTTAACTACCAGGGCATAAAAGTTGGAAGAGTAGAAAGTATAAAGATAGACCCAAATGATGTAACCAAGGTAACTCTTACTATCAGCGTAGATTCTGGCACACCAATTAAAGCTGATTGTGAAGCTATTTTAACCATGGTTGGTATTACCGGATTGAAGGCGGTGGAGATACGGGGAGGCACGAACGAATCTGCTCTCCTGAAGCCCAAAAGCTTTATTAAGGTAGGGGTTTCCACCTTTGATGATATTACCGATAGAGCGGTATCCATCGCGGAAAAGATAGACCTGATTGCCTCTAATATCCAGGCAATGACCAATGAGGAAAACCAAAAAAACATTGCTGCCATCCTTCAACAAACCAGCATGCTTTTGGAAGTAACCAGAACGAATCTGTCCACAACCTTAACCAGCTTTAACCGAATTGCCAATAACACTGCCGACCTCACAGAAGGCTTGGGGAAGAATCTGGATAAGATCACAGACAACCTGACCAAAAATGTGGATGCCATTACCCAAAGCACTACACAGAATATCGATAACATATCCAATACATCGCAAGAAAGCTTGGTGCTGCTAACAAAAACGCTAAATACTGAACTTATCAGCCTTACCGGTTTGCTGGAGCAAAGCATTGGACAGATTACCACCCAGACAAATACAATAATGATGGATACACAGATGCATCTTAATACCATTGGCGGTCATACCGACCAGATGATTTTGGAAACAACCAAGCAGATTGTTGCTACCAGTGCAAATCTAAACCGCTCTCTGGACAGGGTGAATGAAATACTACAACGTCCCGGCATAGATAGCTTAATGATAAACATCAGCAAACTGGCGGGCAAGCTTTCTGAAACTGACTTCGATACCATGGTATCAGACCTCTCAGTTACAATCCAAAAAACCGGAACCCTTGTAACCAATCTAAACAGATTAATAGCAAGAGGGCAGGGTGATGTGCTTAGTATATTAGACTCATTGGCGGAAGCGAGCGAGAACTTGAACGAGTTTTCTCGCCAGATATCCGATACACCCTCAATATTACTTAGAGGTAATTAGGAGTGCTTATGCGTAGTATAAAGCTAATTTTTGGTGTTGTATTCTTCACAGCTATCCTGTTAACGCTTAGCGGATGCTTAGGCAAGGTAAGTAAGACTATTACCAATTACTATGTGCTGGATTATCACACTAACAGCGAAAGACCAGAGCTGAGACGTGCGAGCAATAGCGGCAAGCTGCTTGATGTACTCGACACCTCGNNTAGTAAAAGAGAATTTGAATAGAATTCAGTATCTTCCTAATGATGTTTGGGCTAACAGACTCAGGTATTCTATACCCAATCTTGTAGCACAGAGATTACGTGCATATAATATGTTTAGCCAGGTTACTCGAGGCGAGGTTTTAGACCGGGATCCACACTATTACTTAGAGACAAATGTACTGAATATCGAAAAGATTGCCGGTA
>DIMZ01000133.1:7167-7346 GCA_002425825.1 Cloacimonetes bacterium UBA5553
ATGCCGAACCAAAAGCTTATCTTCGGATGGAGTTCGTATTAAGGGACTCCACCACACAGAAGATACTTCTAACCCACAAAAATGAAAGATACATGGAACTGATAAATCCATCTATGGTATCATTAGTACAGGCTTTTAATGAGATGATCTTAGAAGAGACCAATGTATTTGCAGCTAAA
>DIMZ01000133.1:7392-9152 GCA_002425825.1 Cloacimonetes bacterium UBA5553
AAATCTGTTCCTTAGCGGTAGAATGGTATATGAGAGGCAACCCCAGGGCACGGTTAGCCCTATGGAAACCTATTACTATTCCAGTATGGATATGAGCAGAGCACAGATTGCCTATGGTGAGTTAATGGTGAGCAGCAAGACTAAAACAGAAGAACAGATACGCTATACAATTGAAGGACTGGATAGCTTGAATACTGTTATCAGCAGAGATGAAGGCGAAATGAATAAACCCATTGAGCTAAGTCCGGGCAGGTATAGGGTAACCCTCGATGATGAAGGGGCTCTAAGCCATATTGTGAATATCAAACCGAGGTTTAGAACAGAAGTAATGCCCAATTGGTCAGAACTACAGGTAGTTATCTTAGACCAATCAAAAAACCGGGTACGTATGAGCTATGACCTTTGGGTGAAAAACGAGAACACTCACGGTTATAAGAGCCATAGTGGCGGTATGATTAGCATGGGTGACGACGAAGTGGGAGCTGTGGACAAACTATGGATACTCCCACCAGGGCAGTACTTAGTAAAGCTGGGTGGGGGCACATGGAGTGACCTGCGCAATTTTGTAACTGTTCCCCTAAGGGAAGGGGATACTAAAGTGCTTACCATGATTGTAGATCCAGCCGGGGAAGCAAACTTCCTGATTGGTGCTGGTGTGTTTACCGATGATGATTTGGGCTTCGGTTCCAGACGGATACATAAAGGCGCTATACATGGCAACATCAATCTATCATCGAATAACAATGTGGATAAAGACAAGCCAACTACCAGCTTCACCCTATCCGGCCAGTTCGATAATAGCTTGGATATTCATGATCAGATCAGTCCTTTTCATTTTACTGCTCGCAGTTTGTACGACCTTGGTCTAAACATATCCAATACCAGTGATTTCCGTTTTAATTTAGACGACTATTCGCTAAAGAGCGTTCTGCTGCTGTATCCATTTGAAAAGAATAGGTTCTTAAAGAATTTCGCCTTTTACGGTCGTGCCGATCAATCCACACATTTCTTCGACGAGACTACATTCTTCACCGAGAATAAAAACTACGTTCTGATGGATCAGGATGGCTTTCAAAAAGATTACAGGATTGACCAACCCAGCTTAAAGACAAAGGAATCTTTCTTCCCCTTGCGTTTGAAGGAAGGTACCGGCTTAACCTATCGCATCAATTTTGGCTCAAGCGGTTGGATTAGTCTTAGAGGAGGTTATGGCTGGCAGCAGGACTTCAATAACAATAGCTATCGCTACGTTTACTCAGGTGATAGAGATTACGATGGCACCATGCGGCGTTACGATTTCTACAGGGAAGACCCGGACAGAAGCAGCAAGGGTTTAGAGAGCACAGTTATTCTTTCTGCAATCAACCTCTTGAAGTTCTTTAGTATTAATTCCACTTTGGACGTGTTGTTCCCCATGGGCACGCCGGAAAATACTTATCGACTGGAGAATGAAAACCGATTCAACATCCGTGTTTACCGCAATGTGTCCTTAGACATAAAACTCAATATTCAATACGACAAAGAAAAGAAACCCTGGGTTGTTTACGACACCAGTTCATTCTTAAGGTTATCTCTGTTCTACTAAGTATTATATGGCGTTAAGAATAGTAAACAACGTATTATACATCGAAGGGGATCTGCTATCCACTTCTGTAGCCGAGTATTATAACCAGTATCATACAAAGCACAAGAAGCAATCTCTTTCCATGATAGACTTATCCAGTGTAGATTCCATCGACAGTGCTGGAGTGGCTTTTCTG
>DIMZ01000133.1:9176-13198 GCA_002425825.1 Cloacimonetes bacterium UBA5553
GCATAGCGACCTAGCTTCAAAGGGCATATTGCTGTTTTCGGGGGCAAAGCCGGAAGTGCAGTCCGTTATCGACACCTTTAGCTCCCTAAAACTGGCAAAGCCGGTTCAGGAGAAGAAAGTAGGGTATTTTGAGCATATTGGTGAATCGGTAATAATCAGTGCTGGCAATATGTATCAGGCAACCTTGCTGGCTTCGGAGATTTACTATTGGTCACTTATTGGCTTGTTCAACCGCAAGGGACAGCGTAAGGGTACATTCACCCAGCAAGCAGAGTTATTGGGCGCTCAAGCTTTGCCGATAGTAGCATTACTTTCTTTCATTATCGGTTTTATACTTTCGCTTCAGTCTGCTGTTCAATTGCGTAATTTTGGTGCTAATGTGTTTATTGCCGATTTGCTTGCCGTAACCATGGTAAGAGAAATGGGGCCAATGATGACTGCCATTATTGTGGCAGGCAGAAGCGGTTCTGCCATAGCCTCTGAGATTGCAACCATGCAGGTTACCGAAGAAATTGATGCGCTAAAGATGATGGCACTATCGCCCATCCGTTATGTTGTAGTGCCAAAGTTTCATGCCATCACTATCGTAATGCCTTTGCTGGTAGCCTTCTCGATATTAGTAGGCGAAATTGGTGGTGGGCTTATTGCCATTGGTTACCTGGATGTAAGCATGCAAACCTTTGTGCAACGCTCAATAGACATTATTACCATCAAAGACCTCGTGGTAAGCTTTGGAAAAAGCACTGTATTTGCCTGGGTGATAGTAATCATTGGTTCGTATTTCGGTTTTCAGGTGAAAGGCGGAGCTGAGGGAGTTGGCAAGGCAACCACGGCTTCTGTTGTGGCTTCCATATTTGCCGTAATTGTGTTAGATGCGGTCTTCAGCTTGTTATACTTATGAGTAAGAACATTCAACCCGTTATAAGCGTAAACAATCTGGTAGCCAGATATGGAGAACTTACTATACTGGACGGCATCACTGTAGATATTATGCCCAACGAAGTAACGGTAATCCTGGGCGGTAGCGGTTGTGGTAAAACTACTTTGCTAAAAAACATCCTGAGGCTATATGAACCCTACAGCGGTAGTGTAAGGTTTTGGGGCGAAGATGTGCTTACGATGGACGAGATTGAGTTTGCTTCCATCCTGAAGCGCACCGGCATGCTGTTTCAGAATGGGGCATTACTGAATTCCATCGATTTATACGAAAACGTTAGTATCCCTCTGGAGCTACATACCAAGCTTCCCAAAGAGATAATCGACCGAATTATAAGGGTTAAACTGCAGTTAGTTGGGCTTAGCCATGCGGTTCACCGTTATCCTTCCGAGCTTTCGGGCGGAATGAAGAAGAGAGCAGCTTTGGCAAGAGCCATAGCCCTCGATCCTCAGATACTATTCTGTGATGAGCCCTCAGCGGGTTTAGACCCTCTAACCTCAGCAGCATTGGATGAGCTTATCTTAGACCTGAAGAAGCAGTTACAGATGAGCATCGTGATTGTTACTCACGAACTGGCATCAATTCATAGAATTGCAGATAAGATTATCTTTCTGGATGCCGGAAAGATGCTGTACAACGGCACATTGGAAGCTGCTAAGAACGCAGGCATCCCTCAGATAGACACCTTCTTCAGGGTCGGCAAGTTTTGAGTATTTCCATTATCGCTGCCACAGACCTCAATGGGCTGATTGGTGCAAATGGTGGCATGCCGTGGCACATCCCCGAAGAGCTAGCCTGGTTCAAACAACACACATTAGGCAAGGTTGTGGTAATGGGCAGAAAAACTTGGGTATCTCTGGGTAAACCACTTCCGGGTCGCAGGAATATTGTGCTAAGCACAAATCCTGATTTTGTGGCAGAAGGTGCCGACCTGATGCAATCCATCGAACAAGTTTTAGCTCTGGCAAAAGCCAACGAAGTATTTATCATCGGTGGGGCAGAGCTATTCAGGCAGTTTCTGCCTATGTCCGATAAGCTGTATATCAGCACCATCCATGCCGAGTACAGCGGAGATACCTACTTCCCGGCTTATGATGCCGATGAGTGGCATCAGATACATTGCGAGAGTGTTACCACTTCACAAAACAACCAGATCGACTTTAGCATATTTCAGAGAATAGCAGAATAGCCATTTTTCAACCTTAGTAGCAGTTGGGGAAGCGTGGGGAGGCTACGTCTCGCAGCCTCATAACCTGTATCCAAAGGATTAAACCACAAGTAACCTTCCTAAGCCATGACCACCTATTCTATCCAGAATCATGAATGTGGAATTTTATCTCACATTCAGCTAAATCTCTGCTGTGAACCTATTGTATCCCTTCACTTTGGGAAGCAGCCCAGCTTCAATTGCCAGTTTAAGGTTACGGCAAGGCAGGTTTTGCTCCATTATCTGCTGACGGGTAATGGATTCAAGACTTACATTATCCGGCATGGCTTTTTGCATGGAATACATCATTTTACTGTAGATGTTTGTCCATGCATGCGCTCCCCTTAGCTCATTTGCTGGCAGCTTGTTGTAAAGCCACAGGTAGTCCTTAATGTTTTGGATGTAATCCGGCGAGGGTTTTAGTGCAAAGATAGCCTGCTGTACGCTTCGAAATCTGGGATGCTCAGGATGATTCTTGAATTCCCATTGCCGTTTTACATACAGCTTGCCGGTGTATCTGCTGCGATAATAGATAAGCCCATCCAGCTTACCGGTGAACTCACCTAGTAGGTTAGCTCGTGTTGCTTTCATGTGTTGCTCCTTAATTGGGGTAAACCCCTTCGTAATATTTAGAAAGAGCTTTTGCTTAGTGAACGCGGTTAGCGAATGTCACAATAACTCCCTCTATAATTATAAGGAGGACAAAAACCGGAATAGTGGACAAAACTGCCATATTTCTTGCAGCAACTACGAAAAAATACTAATGAATTACGCATCCCATCCGTAATTCATGCGTAATTCATTAGTAATTCGTGCAAGGAAGAAAGGGAGGGGACTTGCCCCTCCCTTATGCTTTATCAGTTCAGTATCATGCTATTTCATAAGCACCATTTTTACGTTCTTGATGTATTTGCCGGCATTCACTCTGGCAAAATAGATACCGCTGGAAACGCCTCTGCCTCCATCGTCTTTGCCATCCCAAACCAATTGGTGATTACCCATTCCCATACGACCACTATGCAGTGTACGAACTTTTTGTCCCTTTATATTGTATAAGGTAACGCTTAAGTCCATGCTGTGGGGGGTGTAGAAGGCGATGGTGGTGCTTGGGTTAAAGGGATTGGGATACACGGTTAGATCAGAAACAGGAATCTGCACCACATCTGAATTGCCAACCGGGTAGTTATTCACTTTCACATAACCGAGGTAAGTACCTGCTTCGTTCGGATAGAAGGTAAAGCTATTACCATCGGCAAAGTTATGCTGCATAGCATTAATACCAATACGGAAGGTGTAACCTGCCGGTAAAGATAGTCCCGCAAGCGTGAAAGTAATGGGGTCGGCACTCGGTGCTACCAGCTTGAAGTTCCATATCTTTTCTTGTTCTAGCGTGGCATTGAAGGGCGGACGGAACTCACTATACAGCTTGGTATCGATGAATCCGATATCTCCCGGCTCTTCTCGGCTAATGTATGCCTTCAGCGATGAGAAAGGCTTTGCAGGCGCCGCAGGAAGGTCTAAGCGGAAGTCATAACCCTCAGTAGCTGTAGGATTGCTACCCAAAATAAAGCTATCACTATCGCTATTCTCGCTACTTACTTTCACTGATAGCTGCCAGTTTGAGGTAGGCGGATTTATCTCCGGAGCTTCATAGAAAGGCAGGAAGCTAATGTAGGTGGTAAGTGCAGGTCCACCGTAGTATTTGATATAGAACGACTCGTTCGGCAAAACCTCGTTCACTGCGATATATGCGCCATCACGATACACGAACACAGCCCGTGAAATAAGCTTTTGGGAAATCATTTCACTATAGCGGAATAGCTGACCATTAACCGTGAAACGAATTCCGCGAAGAGGATAGCTGCACAGGTGTGGATT
>DIMZ01000133.1:13245-13430 GCA_002425825.1 Cloacimonetes bacterium UBA5553
GCTGACCGGCGCAGTGGAGCTATAGAAGCTAAAGTCGGGGCTGTTAATCCAATATGCTGTTCCGTATAAGAACTCGGTTTGGGGCAGCCATTCGTTTTCCGAAAGATAGCTTAGGGCAGTGGAACCAGCACCAAAAACGCTCTCAACCGTAGGGATCAGGTTTGTCCAGGATGAACTTCTGGTTT
>DIMZ01000133.1:13469-13669 GCA_002425825.1 Cloacimonetes bacterium UBA5553
TTGAAGTGCAGATTCATCGCCGGAACCAAAGCAAAGGTGTAACTGGAAGCATACGTGGTTACTATACCATCCACAGCATGCACATCAATCATGAACTTAGCTTTTTGCATATCCACATTTTGCGGGAAGGTGTAGTTAAATGAAGTGGTAGTCCCCGACACCTGATCTGCCAGATACAGGCTATCTGTGGCATTCTTAAT
>DIMZ01000133.1:13689-16274 GCA_002425825.1 Cloacimonetes bacterium UBA5553
TAATGTATAGGCTCATGCTTTGAATCAGGAAGGCATTGGTGTTGTTCCAATTAAAGGTAGTGCTGGTATTACCCTGATAGATTCGATTGGCTATGGTGTTATGCGTAACCTTGGGCTGCACATTACCCCAATGCAGAGTCATGGTACGGTAACTTGTATTAGATACCATAAACTGATAAGGCCCGGTCAACAGGTTATGCCAGGTGCCCGTGCTATTATCGTAGAGGTAAAGCTTTTCAGCCCGACTTATGTTATTGGACGCAGTAATGAACAGCGGTTGATTAATTAGGGTAGAGGCAAAGCGGATAGTCCATGTTTTTACATCCAAATCCAGATTGTAGCCACCTTTTATCTCTCGCGACAGGTTAGTGCCGGTGCTACCCCAATACTGCTGCCAGAAGCCGCCCCATACATAGCTTGTACCCGAAGGAGCACTTTTGCTAACGTCGTAGTAGCTGTCCTGTCCATCACTGGCAAAGGGNNAGGGATTTTGAGCAAAGAATATTTGATCCTGCATGGTCGCGCCGGTATTGGTGATGGTCAGAGATAGAATCGGCATGGTGGTGGCATTTACAGGGTAATTATAAAAGAACTCCATTCCGTTCAGGTTCCTGGAGCTAATTTTATAAGACCATGATTGGCCGTTAGCCACATCATAATCCCACCAGGTGAAGCTGTTGGCGGTGGAATTTGATAATGCCGGATTGCTAAGATATGAATCCACCAGCACATAATCGCCCACACTACCCTTCCGGTAGATGCTAAAGCCTTGATTGCTAACCTGTCCCGACACGCTCCAATAAAGCCTCACGCTGGCATCCATACCATGCGCTGTAAAGCTGGTTACATTTGCAGGAGCCGGTAAAGTGGTAACCTCATTAGATAGGTCTGAATATATGCCATTCTTGTCTTTGGCGCGTATCTTAAAGAAATAATTATTGGCATTGCTTAGCCCCGTAACGGTTATTGCTTCGCAATCCGGAGAGGCAAGGAAGCTTGCGCTGTCCCTGGCAAATATCTGATAGTTACCATCGGCAATCGGCTGTGTGGCATACAGAATTTCATAGGTATCAAAATCGTATGCATCANNCCAAGCGTGATAGACGTTAGGGACTGATTTTGAACGAACAGGTTGGTAGGTGTAGTGGGGGCAAGCTGGTCGTTCATGATGAACATATCGTTCATCACAACGTCCAAATCTCTAACCCAACGCATATAGTAAGCCAGAAAATTGGTCATAATATTGTTATAGTCCCAACGCTGAAGGTTCTCGTCCCAGCCATAGAACCATTTATAGGTATTTTCGGTAAGCTCATAGCAGTTCGGCAGTTCATCCATCTCCACATGGAAGAAAGGTTCATAAACGTCATAGTCATTCCACCCGCTTAAGGTATATAGCATTTGCTGATTATACTGATAAGCCGGCAAATCGATATCTGAGTTTACTGCATATTCCTGTTCACCATCGCTAAAAGTGAAAGGATGGGTGGAGTAATTAACCGCATAATAGTCATTAAGATACACGTCACTGTGTATGCCAATAGTATTTGCGGGAATCATTAGATGATTACCTTGATTTATCAGGTCATTCTTCAGGCTGGACAAGTCACGGATGGGTAAGTTTGGACAGGGTTTGTTGTAGCCGGCAGAAATCTGATTATTGGCATATCCCGCATGGGTATTCCAATCGTATGAATGGAACTGAGGTGAGAATTCTGTTACCCCAAACTCGGCTCTAATCTGATCTGCAAACTTCTTGTACGCTGTATTATATGGATGTGCAGCCACGCGAGTGGGATCAGACAGAGACTTTGCATTGGTGTAAGAGCCTACCTGTGTCCACTTAACTTCTCGCCCGGCACCTGTTATAAGCAAGAATTTAGCATTCCAGAGCTGAAACGCCTCATAGGCAATGTAAGGAGTAGGGAAATCGTCATTTGGATGTGGAACCGTTAACAGAATTGGCCTNNGGGTTGTAAATATACAGCCCCCAGCCATAGGCGAATGCCCCCACTTCATCATCATAAGGATCGGGTGTGTTATTGTTATCCACAAAGCTCATATTTGGTATTTCACGCAGCATGTAATACGTTTTCGCACTATCGGTATCATTGAATTTCACCACCTGATACGGGAAGCCGGCACTGGCTATTGCTGCCTCGGCAAGCTCGTATTGACCGGCAAGGAAATAGTCCACAATACTACCCCAGGTATTTAGCTGTGCTGTTGTGGGAGTAATGTAGTTACCAAAACCGTTCATTTGTCTATCGTAAGGTGAATATGTGTTGTAACCCGGTGTTACGATTCCTTCTGCCACATGTGAAATCCAGTTATCGTAAGCGCAATTAGGCTCCGTCCCAAACATGAAATTCTTTAGTGATGCGGTCTCTTCGATTAATGCGAAGAGCGGACATAAAAGCAACAGAATTAGTACGGTGACTAATGTGTTTTTCATTCTTACTCCCATATATTGCAGATTATTTATCTTGTGCGCCAGCCTAATGCTGGCTTTAGTATCAGTCAAGCAATTTATAAGCCATTAGTGTTTTGCAGGATGGTATGTGAGGGTTGGCTCGGCTGGTGCG
>DIMZ01000111.1:0-7398 GCA_002425825.1 Cloacimonetes bacterium UBA5553
TAATCTTGCCGGTTAAGTTATCATCCAGAATCACACCCATAATGATGTTTCCGGCTTTTCCGGTTTCATTTACTATAACGTTGCTGGCTTCTTCAAATTCACTCATCAGAACATCCGGGCCGGCCGTGATGTTTAAGAGCAGCGATTGGCAGCCTTGAAGGTTAACGTCACGCAATAATGGATTGTCTATTGCCGCTCTGGCAGCGTTGATAGCGCGGTTTTCGCCCTCGCCAACGCCACTTCCCATCAGGGCATAACCCATATTTTGCATAACTGCTTTCACATCTGCGAAGTCCAGATTAATGTAACCGGGAATGTTAATGATGTCGCTAACCGCCTTGGCAGCTTCAAACAGGACATTATCAGCTTTGTTAAGAGCTTCTTGAAAGGTAAGCCCAGAATACATTTCGCTAAGTTTTTCATTGGGAATAACGATAAGAGTATCCACATATTCTCTCAGATTACGAATGCCATGATCGGCATTATCTGCACGTTTGCGCCCCTCGAAAGGGAAAGGAGAGGTTACTATTCCAAGAGTCAAAATCCCCATCTCACGGGCAATCTTGGCAACTACAGGAGCGGCACCGGTTCCAGTTCCACCGCCCATACCGGCAGCAATGAATACCATGTCTGCACCATCGAGGTGAGATTTTATCTCGTCCTTAGACTCTTCGGCACTGCGCGAACCCACTTCGGGATTTGCACCTGCTCCAAGGCCTCTGGTAAGCTTTTTGCCAAGTTGTAGCTTCATGTTGGCAAGGCTTTTGGTTAGATCACAGCTATCGGTATTGGCAGCAATGAATTCCACTCCAAACAGGTTGTTACGTATCATGGTGTTAATGGCGTTTCCGCCAGCTCCGCCGACTCCAATTATCTTGATGTTGGTTCCGAGTTGAGCTGCTTTTTCATCAAATTCGATCATTTTTCCCCCTTAGGTAAAGTCCTTTAGTATTTTTTTGAATATATCGGCTAACTTCCCGGTTTTTAGATTAGGCAAGCTAAATCCTTTGCCGGTTGGTTCCAGTTCTTGATTTGAGGCATGGTATAGAATACCGACTGCCGTGGCATAGGCGGGGTCTTCCAAACGGCTAATCATGCCATTTAGACGAGATAAGTCTGGGGTTGCCACTTTTACATGCAGGTTGAATGCTTCCGAAAGTACGGAATCAATATTGGTAAGATTGGCTGTGCCACCGCATAACACTATTCCGGCGGTCACTAATTCGGGTGTGTAAAAGTCCTTTGCTTTGGTGTAGCAAAGCGAGAGCATCTCATCTACCCTATGCTGGATAACATGGCTAACAAGCTGCTGCTTTCTACGGCTACCTGCCCGACCGCTGATACCCTCCACATCAATTTCGGCATTGGCATCTACGCTGCTAACCAGAGCATTGCCGTATTCCAGCTTTATGTATTCGGCATTGCTGATGGTGGTTTTCAGACCAATGGCGAGGTCTTCGGTAATGTTTTTTCCCGCCATGGGGATAACCAGTATCTTCTCCAGTGAACCCCTGCTGTAAATTGCCAAATCGCATGTGCCTCCGCCGATATCCAGCACAATGGCACCAAGGCGGCGTTCATCGTCATTCAGTACGGATTCGGAGAGGGCAATATGGTTTAGAATAAAGTTTTCTGGCTCTATGCTATATCCTGCAAGCTCGATGCATTTGCTAAGGTTGCGCAGCGGAGTTAGCTCAGATAGGATGGCATATACTTTGGCTATAAGATGGAAGCCATTCATGTTTACCGGATTGTGGATATCGTCCTGATTGTCTATCACAAAATTGTGTGGCAAACCATGAAGTATGCGGAAACGCTCTAATCCCTTTTGAATCTTGACGCTGTTTTTGGCGTCATTTATCACTTGTTCCACATGCTCAAGGGTAATTTCCCCGGGTTCATTGGGCGTTTCTGTTGGTATGGATATTCTTCCATCGCCAATGTGAGTACGAATATGCTCGCCGGTTATATTGGCAAAGATATTCTGGGCTTGGATATTGGCGGCTTTCTCGGCTTCTGATATCGCGGAAGCAACCGTAACGGATAGAGCTTGAATGTCTTTTACAATGCCGCGCTCAATGCCATCGGATGCAGCTTCTCCGATCCCGAGTATTTCCAGCCTGCCATTACCAACTTCTTTGGCAATAATTGCCCGGACAAAGGATGAGCCAATGTCCAGAGCTGTTATAATCGCATTTTTCATTTATTACCTGCCTTTACTACTACCTGATTTTTAAAGCGCAGATCAACTACACTGCGACGATCGATGTTTCCGTTATCCTGAACAAACAAATATCTCTTCAATNNTAATTGAGATGCCAGGTCATCTTCAGCCGGGATAATCCGGGTGCCATACTTGGCATCTACTATGTTTATAGTGTTATCAATCATGTAATACTCAGATATATGCGGAACAAATTCCGGTGCTTCATCAAGTATCTGCTTGTGCAATTTCAACACTCTGGTTATATATGGTTTTTTGAGCTTAATGCCAGGCTTTAGCTGCTCGTTGGTAAAATATGTACTGAGTATTGGCATATCCTCGGTGCAGATGGGCGTGTACTTAGCTAATAAAATGCCTTCGGCATCGATGGGGAAAAGATTCCCCTCAAAGCTCTTAATGTATATCATTCCCTTGCGTTCGCTAATCTCCAGGTGCATGGTATGCATCAGCTTTTTACGCACCTTAATCTCTTTAATTCGAGAAAAACGCTTAAGGTCTGCCTTTACCTGCTTAGAAGGAACGGAAAGGATGTTCAGCCCCATATACTTGGATGTAGCTTTGTGGATTAAGCTGTCAGGAACTGCCACATTGCCGTCCAGTGTGATTTTTGTTATGGATAACATACTGAGATTAGTGAGGGCATACCATGTGCCAAGCCCTAAAATAGCTACACCAAGCAACGATGCGATGAAGAATAAGTAGTATCTACTATTGCCTCTGCGCTTTCTTGCTCTGGTGCTTGTTTCCATAATCTCTTATTTCCCTATTGCTTAGTAAAACATAGCCTGTTTTTTATAAACATACTTCAGGCCTTTAAGTTACTAAGTTTTTTAGCGTTATGCTTTGTGTCAACGTTTTTCTTCAGTAGCGTAAGTATTTCTTCGCCATACTGCCAAATGTTGCCTGCTCCCATGGTTATCAAGATGTCTCCCTCCTCCAATAGGGCAAGAGTTTGGGGGATGATTTGAGAATTATCTTCTATCAGATGAACATTATGATGTCCGGATTGGATGGCAGCATCGGTTATCAGCTTGGCGCTAACTCCCGGTATTGGTAACTCTCTTGCAGGATAGATGGGTGCCATTATTAAGCAATCGCACGAGAAGAAAGCCTTACCAAACTGAGCATACATGTCTCTTGTCCGCGAATACAAATGGGGCTGAAAGAGAGTTACAATTCTTCTTTTGGCACTGTCTTTGAATCCTTCAAGCGTAGCTTTAATCTCAGTGGGGTGATGCGCATAGTCATCATAAACCGTTATACCCGCTTCCTCGCCTTTTAGTTCGAAGCGACGATATACACCGCTGTATTTTGCCAAACCTTCTTGAATCGCTTTGAAGGGAATGTCCAGTTCCAAGCCGATCGTGGCAGCCAACAGGGAATTTTGTATGTTGTGCTTGCCGGTTACATGCATGGATATCCTGCCCATCTTATATCTCTTATAACTAAGATCATATGAGGCAGTAAAGTCTTTCATAACTATATCGTGAGCCTGAACATCGGCTTGACGGGAGAAGCCATAAGTAACCACTTTCTTGTTTATGGCGGGCAGTATAGCTTGCACTCCGGGATCGTCCAGACAGGCAATGACGCTGCCAAAGAAAGGAACTTTATTGGCATATTCTATAAACGAACTCTTTATATCGTCAAGATTACGGTAGCAATCCAAATGGTCTTCATCAACATTGGTTATACCGGCTATGCAGGGAGTTAACGATAAAAATGAGTGGTCATATTCGTCAGCCTCCACTACTATGTACTTACCGCTACCCATAACATTATTGCTGCCAAAGTTCTTCACCTTGCCGCCTACGATGATTGTGGGGTTTAGTCCTGCACTTTCGAGCACCAAGCCAGCCATGGAAGTAGTGGTTGTTTTACCATGGGTTCCAGAAATACCAATACTGAAGCTCATGCGGGTAATTTCTGCCAGCATCTCAGCACGCCTGATAACCGGAACACGTAGGGCTTTGGCTGCTACAATCTCAGGATTATCGTCCTTAACTGCGCTGGATTTTACTACAACATCGGCTTCGCCTATGTACTTAGGATTATGCCCCTCATCTATCTTTATCCCAAGGCTTTCCAAGTGTGCAGTAAGTTCTGTCTTTTTCATATCTGATCCGGTGATCTCCAAGCCTTGGTTATGCAGGAATTCGGCAATTCCGCTCATGCCGATACCGCCAATGCCGATGAAATGAATTTTCTTGGTTCTTCCAAGCATGTTAAGCTCCTTTGATGGGTGATGATTTGTGCTCACTAAGAGCAGCAAGGATGTCTTCTGCAATTAATGTTGCCGCGTTGTTGGGGTGGAGGTTTGCGAGATTTTCTTTATAGCTGTGCAAATGAGACTCTACTGATTCTATAGTATCAATTAGTGCATTAGGGGTCAGCTCAGACTGATTAAGCAGCTTAGCCACACCTTTCTTCTGTTGCTCAAGAGCATTGTAGTACTGATGATTTTCGGCAGCAGTGGGAAGGGGTATAAGTATTGCCGGGGTTTTATATTCTTCCAGCTCTGCTATAGTCATAGCTCCGGCTCGTGTGATGGCAATATCGGCAACTGAAAGCATGCAAGTGAGATGCGCAGAAAAGTCGAATATATGAACACCAGGAGTATCATGATGCTTTTGTGCAAACTGACTGAATGTGCTGCGTCCGGTTTGCCATATAACCTGATATCCCCTTTGGATGAGTTGCTTAAGAGTGAGATCAACTACTTTGTTTATCGCAAGTGAGCCCTGGCTTCCACCGGTAACCAGAATTGTCGGCTTCGCATTATCCAGTCCAATGTCTGCCAGACTGAAGTTTGAAGATTTTGATATCCTGATAGGAATTCCATAATTAACTAATGAAGCCTTCGACAAGTACTTGCGTGTTGCATCGAAGGAAATATAGATCCGGGTTATAAATCTTGCCATGGTTCTGGTAACCAATCCGGGATAGCTGTTGCTTTCATGGCAAAAGAGTGGTATGCGCAGGAGAGAAGCAGCAATAACCACAGGGCCGGAAACGAAACCGCCTGTACATACAACTGCATCAGGCGATTCTATACGCAAAACTGAACGAGCCTGAAGTATGGCTTTAAGTAGCATGAAGGGTAGAGTTAGGTTGCTAAGCCTAATGCCTCTATAGAGCTTTTGCACTTTAATAGGGCAAAACTGGTATGATTCTGTAGTACTAAGGCGTTCCTCAATGCTGTTGGCGTTTCCGATAAAGAAGGCAGTATGCCCCTTAGCTACCAGCACATCAGCCAGTGCTAACGCGGGTATCACATGACCACCAGTTCCGCCACCACCGAAGGCAAACTTCATACCATTCTCCTATCGGCACTGATATTGAGGATAACCCCCACAGAAGCCGAGTCTATCAGCAAGGCAGAACCTCCGTAACTGATGAACGGCAGTGTGTTCCCAGTAGGAGGAAGGATAGACATCGCCACGCCAGTATTTACCAGTACATTGCAGAATATATTCATCGCCAGGCCAACGCCCAGGAACTTAAGATATCGGTTTTCATTATTATGCGCCATTCTGATAGCGCGAAAGAAGAGGAAGCAGTGTAACCCAAATACCAGAATGGCTCCCATAAAGCCAAATTCTTCTCCTACAATAGTGTACACATAGTCAGTTCTAGCTTCAGGGAGATAATAATGTTTGGCTCTTCCGCGTGCAATACCAGTTCCGAAAAGCCCACCACTTGTAAGAGCAGTAAGGCTTTCTTTCACCTGATAATCACGATGATCAGAAGCTGAGCTACCTCTGTCTTTGAAGAACAAACTGTATTTCTTATATGTGGTAAGCCTGGACTTGCGATAATCTGCGCCGTGTGACAGGATTAATACTCCACCAACAAGACCTAATACTGCCACCAGAATAAGCAGACGCTTTCTTACTCCTGCATAGATGAGCATACCATATAAAGTAGCGCCACCTATAATCAAGGTGCTTAAGTGACGTTCTAAGATGATTAGCAAGAAGGTTAAGCCGGTTAATACAATTAGAGATGGGAAGTTTTTTAAGAAATCCAGAGGGTGGGTTGTGCTTATTATCTCGTCGTAGCGTTTGTCCAATATATGGCCAAAGAAGAACACCAATACAACACGTGCCAGGAAACTGGGCTGGAAGCTTACTATACCTAAGCTTATCTGACGCGTCGCACCTTTTATTGTGCTTCCCTTAAAAAGTACTATCACAAGCAAAACAAGGGTTAGATATACCATGTAGGGGGCGAGAACCCTGATTTTATTAAGGTTAAAGGAGTATAGAATCACTATCGCTGCAATTCCGGACACTACCAAAAAGACANNAGAAATAGGTCATTGAGCTTTGCACGGATGATATGTCCAGCATCACTATTAAACCGATAAGGTTTAGCAGTACAAAGCACAACAAGATAGTCTTGTCGAAGCTGACAATATAGCTTTGGGTTCTACTTCTTTTCATGTTCCAAGATAATCGTATCGACGATTTGTTTAAACACTTCGCCGCGATGCTCGAAGTTTTGGAAGCGATCGAAGCTGGCGCAGGCTGGAGAAAGAACTATTACGTCTCCTGCCATAGCCTCTTCAAATGCCGTACGTACGCATTTCTCGAAATCATCTATGCACTCGAGGGCTACCTTGCCCAGCCAAGCCTGACGCATCTGATCCTGTGTATCGCCGGTGATGTAAACCTTTAGAGCATGCTTTTGCAGGTCGTCGGTTAACACACTGAAATCCTCTCCCTTGTCAGACCCACCCATAATAATCCGAATTGGTTTTTCGAAGCTCTGAAGAGCACTCCGTACAGAATCGGTATTCGTAGCCTTCGAATCGTTGTAAAATGATACACCTCTTGCACTACCTGTATACTCCAACCTGTGAATAAGAGGCTTAAATCCTTTTACTGCATTACCAATTGCCTCGGGATCGGACACGATTGCCTGCACAGCTAACATAGCTGCCATAGCATTAGCATAATTGTGTGGTCCACGGATTCCTAAATCGTATATTGATACCATTGTGTTTAATCCAAAGCGAATAAACTTTCCATGCAGGCAGGCATAGGCCTTGGGCTGACAGTCTTGCAAAGAGAAGAAAAGCTTTCTGGCTTTTATGCCGGTTGTCCATCTGGATACTACTGCGGAGTCTAACGAAAGTATCGCACTATCGTCTTCGGTTTGATACTTAAACA
>DIMZ01000111.1:7438-7636 GCA_002425825.1 Cloacimonetes bacterium UBA5553
ATACTTAAACAGTCTTGCCTTGCTTGCAGCATAGTCTTCAAAAGAATCATAACGGTTCATATGATCGGGGGTAATGTTTAGCAATACCGCTACATCAGGCCTGAAGCTGTTTATTAGATCAAGCTGAAAACTGCTTATCTCCAGTACTATATACTCAATGCCTGGTTTGTGTATCTCGTAACTACAAAATGCCTCACC
>DIMZ01000111.1:7644-7978 GCA_002425825.1 Cloacimonetes bacterium UBA5553
AATATTTCCCGCAAGAATGGCCTGGTGATTCATGTTGCTAAGAATATGATGAATAAGCGTAGCCGTTGTGCTCTTGCCATTCGAGCCGGTTACAGCTATTATCTTTGAATCAGGTGCCTTGATGCGAAATCCGAATTCAATTTCGCTAATTAGCTCGATTCCCTTTGCCTTGGCTCTAGTTAATATGGGAATGTTGAGCGGAATTCCCGGGCTAACTATTAAGCAGTCACAGTCCAACAGCTTGTTTGTGTGACCCCCAAATTCGCATTGAAAGTCGTGCATAAGCTGATTTGCCACAGGTATCTTATCTTTCCATTGCAGCTCGCTAAGAAAT
>DIMZ01000227.1:0-2179 GCA_002425825.1 Cloacimonetes bacterium UBA5553
TTCCACAGATGTGGGTGGTGTTAGCGAGATGTTCGTGGATGGTGAATCCGGGCACTTGGTAACGGCAGAAGCCGAAGACCAGATCGTAAAGGAGTTTATAACCGTGTTAAGTGCATATGCCGATAATAATAAATTGCTGAAAATCAATGCTGAAGCAGCGCACCGCCATGTGAAAAAGTACTTTGGTTATGATACTTTTAGCAGGGAGTATCTGAAGCTAATCGCCGAAGCAAGAAGTGAGCTGGCAAACAGATGAAGCCCACTTTAAAGCTAAACTTCTCGGACTTCTGGCCTACACTAAACAAAGAGGATAATTACTTTTACAATCTGCTTAGCCAGCATTACCAGATAGAGATTTGTGATAAACCCGACCTCTTGATTTACTCTGTTTTTGGTAAAGAGCATGAACGTTACAAATGCAAGCGCATATTCTATTCTGGTGAGAATGTGGGTGCAGACTACACCCGCTGTGATTTTGCCTTTACGGGCGATTATGATTCCNNACTGTATGTGCTTTATTTTCCTCCGGAAAGATTTGTGAAGCCCGAAATTGATCCCGAAGCTATTTTGCGGAGCAAGCGGAAGTTTTGCTGCTTTGTGGTATCAAACTCACGCGGTAAAGTACGCAATCGCTTTTATGAAATGCTATCTAAGTACAAGCAAGTGGATTCCGGGGGTAAATACCGCAATAACATTGGTTATAGAGTGCCGGATAAAGCTACCTTCATTCAGGATTATAAGTTTTGCTTATCTTTCGAAAATGAATCGTATCCCGGCTATACTACCGAGAAGATCATTGAGCCCTTTATGGAGCATTGCATCCCAATTTACTGGGGTAATCCGCTTATACACAAAGACTTTAATCCTGCTGCATTTCTAAACTTTCACGAGTATAAAAGCCCCAAGGAGTTTATCGAGCGCATCATAGAAGTGGATAACAACGACAATCAGTATATGCAGTATCTAAGTGAGCCATGGTGTATCAACAACCGTTTGGCAGATTCACTTCAACCTGATTGCATCTTGCAGGCTATGATAAACGTGATAGATAGCTCAGTGCGCCCTGTAGCCATGGAGCCGAAAAGCATCACGCACTGTGTCCAGCACACGCTTTACAGACTAAAGAAGAAAGGACGTAGAGGGCATATCTAAGCAAGCTTCGGTATTGCTATTACTTAAAGCGATACTAACAATATCGTGCTTAACGGGATAGATACCATCGGTAAGTGGCAATCAAGCCTTCTTTCAAAGTGGTTTTTGGGGTGTAGCCCAAAGCGTTTAAACGACTGACATCAAGCAGCTTTCTGGGGGTTCCGTCCGGCTTGGTAGTGTCCCAGTTAATCTCTCCTCTATATCCCACTGTTTCCTTTATCAAGGTTGCAAGGTTACGAATGGTGATATCTTCGCCGGTGCCAATGTTTAGTGGTGAGTAATCCGAATAGTTTTGCATTACGAATAGCAGTGCCTCTGCCAGGTCGTCCACAAACAAGAACTCACGGTAAGGCGCACCGCTTCCCCAAAGGCTTAAAACCGTGCTATCGCCCTGTTTGTGTATTCCAAACTTATCTAGCGTGCTTATTATATCTTGTTCTCCGGCAATCTCATAATCACGGCTCAAGTCCATAGTAATTGCTGCCAAATCATTTTGTTCATAGCACTTAGCTAAGTGCATTTTGCGAATAAGGGCAGGCAATACGTGTGAGTTATCGGGATGAAAGTGGTCGTTTATGCCATATAGATTGGTAGGCATAACGCTAATGAAGTCGCATCCATACTGACTTCGGTAGTGTTGTGCCATTTTTAGTCCGGCAATCTTTGCCAGCGCATAGGCTTCATTGGTGCTTTCCAGTTCGCCGGTTAGCAGATACTCTTCTTTTATGGGCTGCGGACAGAGGCGTGGGTATATGCAAGACGAGCCAAGAAACATTAGTTTTCGCACTCCGGAAAGGTAGGCAGAATGGATGATGTTTACTGCCATAATCAGGTTTTGCTGCATATACTCTGCGGGATAGCTCTTGTTGGCAAGAATTCCGCCCACCTTACCTGCGGCGTGGATAACGTACTCAGGTTTTACTTTTTCAAAAAAAGCCTGCACGGCTGCTTGATTGGTTAAGTCTAACTCCTGTAAGCTTGGGGTAATTAGATTAGTGTATCCCTCACGCGTTAGACAGCGAATAAT
>DIMZ01000227.1:2227-5326 GCA_002425825.1 Cloacimonetes bacterium UBA5553
CTGTGTCCGCTAACGTAGATGCTGTTATGCTTTTGCATTATCCGCCTCTTTTTGGGCAAGTATAAGATCGGCTTTCACCATTAGCTTCACCAATTCGCAAAACTTGGTTTGGGGCTGCCAACCGAGTTCTTGCTTTGCTTTGCTATAGTCGCCTAATAAGATATCCACTTCGGTGGGGCGGTAGTAAAAAGGATCAATCTCGATAAGTGTTTTACCGGTTTGGGCGTCTATGCCTTTCTCATTTTCTGCATGCCCTTGCCACACGATGTTCATGCCCAGTTCGGCAAAGCAAAGCTCAATAAACTCACGCACTGTATGTGTTTCACCGGTAGCAATCACGTAGTCTTCAGGTTTTTCAGTTTGCAGCATTCTCCACATGGCATCCACAAATTCGGGAGCATAGCCCCAGTCTCTTTTGCTGTCTATGTTTCCTAAGTGCAGCTTGTCTTGCAGTCCCAGTTTTATCCTGGTGGCCGCCCTGGTAATTTTGCGGGTTACGAAGGTTTCTCCACGTCGGGGAGACTCATGATTGAAGAGAATGCCGTTTACGGCAAAGATGTTATATGCCTCACGATAGTTTTTTACCACCCAATAGGCATAAAGCTTGGCTGCTGCATAAGGGCTGCGGGGATAGAAAGGGGTCTTTTCGCTTTGGGGAACTTCTTGCGCCAAGCCGTATAGTTCGCTGGTAGAAGCTTGGTAGAACCTGGTGTTCAAGCCTGTTTCTTTTATTGCATCTAAAATGCGAAGAACGCCAATGGCATCCACCTCTCCGGTGTATTCGGGAACATCGAATGAAACTTTTACATGGCTCTGGGCAGCAAGGTTATATATCTCATCTGGCTGAGACTTTTCCAGTATGCGGTTCAGGTTGCTGCTGTCGGTTAAGTCGCCGTGATGCAAAAACAGGCGAACATCGCTTTGGTGAAAGTCTTTGAACAAGTGGTCGATGCGGCTGGTGTTAAAGCTTGATGCTCGTCGGATAATGCCATGCACTTCATAGCCTTTATCTAAGAGCAACTCGGTTAAGTAAGAACCGTCCTGGCCTGTAATGCCGGTAATAAGAGCTTTTCTCATAAAGTCACCTTTGTTTATGTGTGTCTTTAACCTTCACCAGCGCAGGTTATGGGTTGCACCCTTCCCTTAAGCTGGTTGGTTTAACTTAAACTGAATCTCATAGAGATGCTGATAGCGGGCACAGCTTTTCATCAGCTCTTCATGCGAGCCCATTCCAACTATTCCGCCTTTTTCCAGAACTATTATCTTATCTGCTTTCAGCACAGTGGACAGGCGGTGGGCAA
This sequence comes from Cloacimonetes bacterium UBA5553, assembly GCA_002425825.1. Taxonomy (GTDB): domain Bacteria; phylum Cloacimonadota; class Cloacimonadia; order Cloacimonadales; family Cloacimonadaceae; genus Cloacimonas. The sequence continues at coordinate 3,529 of DIMZ01000227.1, forward strand.
TCATAATAACGGTTCTATTTCTGGTTGCTTCGTCAATTGCGTCCTGCACCTTCTTTTCGGAACNNCTGTATCCAGGGCAGAGGTAGCTTCGTCAAATATCAGAATGGGCGGATCGGCAACCACTGCACGGGCTATGCACAGACGTTGACGCTGTCCGCCGGACAGGTCGGAGGCCTTGTTTGCCAGCACTTCGTCATAGGTATTGGGCAGTTCTTGAATGTACTCATCGGCATTGGCAATTTTGGCTGCCTTCATTATTTGCTCGTGAGAAACCTCGTGTTGGCTGCCATAGGCGATGTTCTCTCTTATAGACTTGGTAAAGAGGACAGAATCCTGTGTAACCACACCAAACAGATTTCTAAGGTCATCCAGCTTTATGTCCCGGATGTCGATGCCGTCTATCTTGATGCTACCGTCTTTTACGTCATACATGCGGTTCATCAGATTGGCAATAGTGGTTTTCCCACCGCCGCTGGCACCAACAAAGGCTAGCTTACTGCCTTTGGGTATGCTAAAGCTGATGTTCTTCAGCACCGGCTTGCCGGGTTTGTAATGAAAGCTTACCTTATCAAAATATATAGCATCATCGAAGCTCTTCTTGGCCACCGCGTTGGGCTTATCTTTTATTTCCGATTCCTGATTCAGCACCAAAGCTATGCGATCCAGTGATACCATGGCTTTCTTTATCTCAGTGTAAGTTTGAGTTAATACCTTTAGCGGGTGCAGCATGGAAAACAGGGCAAACAGGAAGGCAGTGAAATCGCCCAATGAAAAGCCACTCCCGGGGTCAATTATCATTTTACCACCGATGATTATGACTATTATCCCCGTTACTGCGGTGTTCATTTCGGATATGGGAGTATTTAAGTTGCCGTAGTTTTGAGACTTGCTCCAAAGATGGCAATGAAGGTTGTTTATCTGGCGGAAGTTCTCGCTTTCCTTTTGTTCATGACGGAAGGCCTGCACAATTTTCATGCTATTCAGAACTTCTTCCACAGTGGAGAATAGGGTGCTGAGCTGCTCCTGAATCTTGCGTGAATACTTCTNNTTTCTTGCCCAACAGGCTAATGGTTACAGAAAAAGCCGGCAGCACCACAATACTGTAGATAAACAGCTTGGGATTTAGCATAAAGGCTATATTGGCAAATACGATAATGGTTGCCAGTTCGCGTAAGGCATTAAAGATGGCGTTTATGAACTGCTCGCTAACTATCTCCACATCGTTCACCATACGCACAATAGCATCACCAACCCGGTTATGTCCAAAGAAATCCAGAGACTGATGCAGATAGCGATGGAACATATAGTTGCGCACATCGCGGATGGTGCGTCCACGCAACTGGGTAAACAGAAGCTTGTGGATAAAGAAGAAGACGTTTTTCAGGAACATAGTGCCAAACACAAATACGCACAGCACATATAGCAGGGCTAGTGAATTGGTGTGCAGCATCAATTCCTGAATTTTTGCCCATAAGGGGCTGTAATCAGACACGGCACTTATTATGTTAGACGATTCGGCTATATGAGTTTTAACGAGATTGATAGCTGCTTCCAGGAAAGTGTCCCAGCGTTGATACACGATGTCTGTCTTATTGGGATTGAATACGTAGTCGAACAATGGGATTACCAGCGTGATGCTGGCTCCACTAAAGAAAGCAAACATCAGCATGGACACAAAACCCGTAAGCATAAAGTGCCAATACCGCAGCATCATCCGGTATATAAGGAGCAGATTGCCCCATCGGTTGTGAGAATTAGAATCTTTTACCATAATTCAATCCATAAAAAAAAGCCAGCA
>DIMZ01000041.1:0-2945 GCA_002425825.1 Cloacimonetes bacterium UBA5553
GCGTTTACCTCCCATCCAACCGATCAGTGCATCCAATGGATGTCTCCAATCATACTAATTAGGCAGAGCCACAGGTATAGCTCCGGCAGAGAGAAATGTGCAAAGTCTACATGGTAAACCAAGCTGAACTTAACAACTGCCAGTGTACCTATATAAAAGATATGCACAGAGGATAACACACTAACAACCTGATTATTTACACCTGGATAATGGGGAAAGGTCATGAAAACATAAGCTATATATTTGCCTGTTTGGTTACCGGAGGGGGGGGGTGCTGGAGTCGAAATCGCCTTGGCTATCCCTCTCTTTCTCTTTTCCTCTGTGTAAAACAAACATCCATACCATCTTCCATTCTCGCTAAAAACATCCATTATTACCCCTTTACACAGCTACCTTGTTCACCAGAAAGCTGATATACTTATAAATCTTACTCTTCCTCTTCCCCTTTTTTTTCCTGTCACTTTGTGCAAAACACCCCTTCGGGGAGAGCAGCAAAAACAATGCTTGACTTTCTATCTGCATCCACAGAAACAGCCCAAGGTTTATTATGATAAATGGAAGCATCACATATCTGGCAATAAAGTATCTGCGCGGCAGAAAAGCCCGGGGCATCAGTCGTAGCCACTACCTTAGCTTAGCTGGCATTAGCCTGGGAGTCATGGCTCTTATCTGTGTAAGCACCGTTATGAATGGATTTCGCCACGATATTCGCAATAGAATTGTTGGCACTTTTGCCGAGATTCGCATTAGCAATAAAGCCGCAGCTGGCATGGCTGATTATCGGGAATTGCTTTCTAAGCTTGAACATCAGGGTTATCTGGCTGCTCCGGTTATCAGGAATGAATTGCTGTTAAAACGGGATTCCATCGTATTGCCCAGCCAGTGTTTTGGCATAGACTTGGCTCTTCAGCAAAAGGTTTCGGGAACCCTCCGCATGCCTATAGCATCGGCAAGTGAATCTATGCAGGGCATAATAGCAGGCAGGCTGAGTGAAGAAGCTTTTAATGAAGGTGGCATCGTGTTGGGGGCAGGATTGGCAACGCAATTAGGAGCCTATCTTGGGGATCAGATTCAAGTGTTATCGCCTATGTTTTCTGTGCCAACTGCCTTCGGTATGCTTCCTAAAGTACGGTATATGAAGGTTATTGCCATCTTTAGTGCGGGTATGCCGGAGTATGACCAGAACTTCAGTTACATCCCGTTGGAGCATGCATCCTTTTTCGCTTCGGGAGATGACGTAGTAGATTTCGTAGAGATTAGAACGCCCTCACTGGAGAAATCGCATCACTATCTAAAACAGCTCCGCAGCCTGTATCCGAATTATCTGATAGAAGACTGGAGCAGCTTCGATTCCAGCCTGTATGCCGCCATCCGCTTTGAAAAGTTCATCATGTTTGTAATCATGTTGCTGATGTTTATTATCGCCAGCTTCAATCTTACCGGAAACATGCTGAAAGCCATATCGCAAAAGAAGAAAGAGCTGGGCTTGCTAAAGGCACTGGGCTTGTCGGGCACAAATCTGCAAAGCCTGTTTTTAATACAGTCTCTCGTGCTATGCAGTATTGGCATAGTTTTGGGCTTGGGTATGGGCAGTATATTGATGCTAATCCAGAAATATAGCTCAGTTATTAAGCTGGGCATGGGAGATTCGGGATCAATTGTTCTGCCGGTAAAGTTCATGCTGATGGACTATGTGCTAATAATCTTTGTTGCTTATGCGGTTACGGTGCTTAGCATCCTCTTGCCCATGAAGCGCATAGGCAAAATAAACGCCGTAGAATTAATCCGGCAGACTGCATAGCAAAATTGGTTTATATTGTATTTAGTAATAATACCAAAAACTTTGAAAAGAGGTGATTATGACCAGACATGAAAGCTACCGCATGGTTATCGAAGCTGAGATAAGATCGCAAAAGCTGTATGAAGCACTAGCCCTCAGCTTTCGTAATGCCGATACCAGCAAGATATTCAACGAACTAATTCTATTTGAACAAGCCCACGAAGCCAAGGTGAGACAAGCATTTGCCAAAGAATTTCCAAATGATGAGCTTGTACTTACCGAAAGCATAAGCCCGGAACTGAAGGGAGTGAACCTCTCTGACCCCAAAGATGTATTAGATTATGCAATTAGCCGTGAAGAACTGGCAGCAGGCATATACCTTAGCATGGCAGAGCAAACAAAAGATGCAGACATAAAGGCAATGCTTATTCGCTTTGCCAACGAAGAAGACAATCACAAAATCCTGCTCCTGGCAGAAGTGCAAAGGCTGCACGGAGCACTACAGTGGTATGACCCATCCGAACTAACCGGACTGATGGAGGACTAAGCTTCGCGGGGAAGCATTCATGGCAAAGAAAGATCAAAGCAGCCTGTTCGAAACAGATGAACTGGAACTTAAAACCGTTCCTCTGGCAGAGAAGTTGCGCCCTTCAAGTTTAGAAGAGCTGCGCGGTCAGACCAAGCTGGTGGCAAGCAATTCGCTATTGCACCAGATGATTAGCAGTGGTGAATACCAATCTTTTATCCTGTGGGGACCACCCGGAACGGGTAAAACTACAATTGCCAGAATAATCGAGAAGGTTAGTGGGCTAAACTTCATCCACTTCTCAGCCGTGTTATCGGGCATAAATGATGTGAAAGGCGTGATGAAAGATGCAGACTATATGCATAGAACCAGAAACCTGCGCAGCATATTGTTTATTGACGAGATTCACAGGTTCAATAAATCTCAACAAGATGCCTTTTTGCCTTATGTGGAAAGCGGTGCAGTTATCCTGATAGGTCCCACTACGGAGAATCCCTCTTTCGAAGTTATCCCCGCATTGTTATCCCGATGCCATGTGTTTGTGCTGGAGCATTTGGCTGAAGGAGACATAAAGCAAATATTGGAGCGCGGTTTTGCTGAATTGAACCTGGAGACGGATGAGGACATAATTGGGTGGAA
>DIMZ01000041.1:2955-8501 GCA_002425825.1 Cloacimonetes bacterium UBA5553
AATAGTGGTGGTGATGCCAGACGTGCCCTTAATGAACTGGAACTAATCCAGCCCTTTTTACAGCGCAATCCGCATCCGCCTGTAGCAGAATTGGCAAAGACATTAGCGAAGAAAACCATGTTTTACGACAAAAACAGGGAAGAGCACTATAACATTATCTCTGCGTTACATAAATCACTCAGAGGTTCCGACCCCCAAGCCGCCCTGTATTGGCTGGCAAGAATGCTGGAAGCCGGCGAAGACCCGCGCTATCTGGTGCGCAGACTAATCCGCTTTGCCAGTGAGGACATTGGTCTTGCCGATCCACAGGCATTGGTTCAGGCAGTGGCGGCAAAGGATGCCCTGCTGTTTATAGGCATGCCTGAAGCCAGCAATGCCCTGGCGCAATTGGTGGTTTATCTCGCTACCGCGCCCAAAAGTAATAGCCTTTATACTGCTTACAAAGCCGCTGCGCTGGATGCAAATAAAACAAGCCACTATGCCGTTCCCCTGCATATTCGCAATGCTCCCACCAAACTGATGAAGGAGTTGGATTACGGCAAAGAATATAAATATGATCACGAGTTCGAAAACAATTATCACTATCAGAAATACTTCCCCGATCAAATGCAGGAGAAAACTTACTACGAGCCGGGGCAATTCGGTTTTGAAAAAGAAGTGAAGAAAAGACTGGACTGGTGGTTAAAACTGCGTAACAAGCAGGATTAGTTTACAATTTTTACCCCGCGTATTTGATGGGGACGCAGAGCTTGAACTTGCTGCCTTTGTTCAGCTTGCTTTCTGCGCTAAGCTTTGCACATATAAGATCTGCTATGCCTTGAGATAAAATAAGCCCCAAACCGCTGCCCGGTTCATCCTTGGTGCCGGGATGCCGGTTGTCGTTATCAAGACAGAATATCTTTGCCAGATTGCGTCGGGAGATGCCGATGCCGTTATCCAGCACTTCCACACAAGCCATGTTATCTGTTTGAGAAATAGTTACCTGCACTCTTGCACCAGAATGCGAATACTTTACAGCATTGGAGATTAAGTTTCGGACAATTGTAGTAATGAGATGCGAATCACTTTCCACCAGGACATCCTCCGGGCTAATAAGGTCTATGCTAATCCCCTTTTCCTGTGCCGGAAACACGAATTGATTTACCACATAAGCAGTAACTTTCGTTATTGACAGATACTCTTTTTGAACCTTCATCTTACCCGTTTGCAGTTTAGTCCAGTCCAACAGGTTTTCCAGCAGCGAGTATATGCCCTTAGCAGAGCTTTGGATGAGATTTACAAATGAAGTAACTTCATGCTCTGCCAGTTGATTCAAGTTACTGCTCAAGAATTCTGAAAGCGATAGAATGGCATACACAGGATTCTGGAGATCATGGGCTATTAACGAAAAGAACTTGTCTTTAGTGGCATTTAGTTCTACCATGCTCCTCGCGGCTTGTTTAATGTCTTCTTCGATGCGCTTGCGATGTGTGATCTCCGCTATATAGCCATCTAAAAACATCACTTGATTATCAGAACTGTATATGGCGTTGCCTTGTTCCCAAACCCACCGAATTGATCCATCTTTTGCTACAATGCGGTATTCCATTTGAAAGCGGGTTCTATTGCCTATGCCATCGTCCACACATTTGCGCACATAGTCCAGGTCGTCTGTATATATTAAGGAGCTGTAAGATATACTGCTATTTTCAAGCAGNNTTTGTATAGTAGCCGGTTACAGAAAAACAGCCTTCGGACATATAGATCATTGTCCACCATTCGTCGTTTCTGCATCGATACGCCATCCCCGGCAGGTTACTCATCAGGTTTGCAACCAGTTCTGGTAGCAGATCACTGCTTAAACAGGCAGGGGAAGAATCAGGTTGATTAACATCAAATTCTCTCATGGAACTAAGTGTACACAGTATGCATAACTTGTCAACAAAAAAGCAAGGTGCAGACAAAGGATTTGACAAAATACTAATTGCAAAAAGGATGGCGTGAGTTTTATGATAGCCCTGAGCTCAAATATTCACCTTTAAGCCACGGGCTATACATGTAACATGGAGTTTTATGCGAACCTTCGATTCTATTTTGCCCTACCTGAAAAAAAGCTATTCCCGAATAGCAGCAGGCATAGTGATGCTAATATTGGTGGATGTGGTGCAATTAGCCGTTCCCAAAGTGATGCAGCATGCCATAGACAGCATTCAAGCCCGTTCTATCGATTCTGCGGGTCTGGCCTGGATCGGCTTAATCATCTTCGGCCTGGCAATTGCAGTTATGATACTACGCTTCTTCTGGCGGGTACTGATTATCGGCAATTCGTTCCAGATAGAGAAAAGCCTGCGCCAGGACTTTTACAACCACCTGCTGAAGCTCTCTCAAAACTTCTTTAACCGTAGCAAAACCGGTGATCTGATGGCATACGCCACCAATGACCTGAATGCAGTAAGAATGCTGTTTGGAATCGGACTTATTGCAGCAATGGATATTGTGCTTATGACTGTGGCTTCTTTTTCGTTCATGGTGTCTATAAACTGGCGATTAACCCTATTGGCAATTATCCCCATGCCCTTCTTAACCCTCACTATCAGACATTTCGGCAAAAAGATGCATAAACGCTTTGCCAATGTGCAACAAAGCTTTGCCACTCTTAGCGGTAGAGTGCAGGAAAGCATATCGGGCATTAGGATTGTAAAGGCTTTTGTTCAGGAAAACACCGAGCTGGATAAGATAGACGAAGTGTCGCACGACTTTGTGAAGCAGAATATGGCTCTGGCTAAGATAGCTGGTGTGTTTCATCCCTTCATGGGCTTCGTGATAAGCACCAGTATAGTTATAACGCTATACTTCGGTGGCAGGGCTGCCATTCGGGGAGACATCACCATCGGCGGTTTCATTGCCTTCTTCCAATACCTTGGCATGCTGGTGTGGCCTATGATTGCCATTGGCTGGATTGTTGATATGTACCAGCGCGGAACCGCATCCCTAAAAAGACTAAATGAGATATTTACCGTAAATCCCGAGGTGAACGACGACCTTGCCGACAGCAGCATCACAGAGCTAAACGGCAGCATTCGACTTAGTAACCTCAGCTTTCGATACGGCGAAGATTTACCGCTTATCTTTAACGACATCAGCATGAAGATTGATGCCGGTAAAACCCTTGCCATAGTTGGTCCAACCGGCTGCGGCAAAACTACTCTTATCGAACTTCTGGTACGTATATACAACCCCCAACCGGAAAGCATATTTATAGACGATAAAGAGCTCTTTAGCATACCACTGCAAGTGCTTAGACGCGATGCAGTTTTGGTGCCACAAGATATCTTCCTGTTCTCAGACACCATCGCCAACAACATCCGCCTGGGCAATCCCGATACCACCGATGATGCCGTTTATGAAGCAGCCAAAACTGCTCGGGTTTACGATGAGATTATGGATTTTGAACACAAGTTCGACACCATGGTCGGCGAGCGTGGCATAACCCTTTCAGGAGGCCAGAAGCAGCGCGTTGCCATAGCCAGAGCATTGCTTACCAATCCCCGCATCCTGATTCTCGACGATGCCCTTTCTGCAGTTGACACCAAAACAGAAAGGCATATCTTGGAGCGCCTTATCGAGCTTCGCAGGGGAAGGACTACCATTATTATAGCCCACCGCATTTCTTCCATCCAGCATGCAGATAAGATAATAGTGTTAGGAGATGCCAAAATAGCGGAACGTGGCAATCATAAAGACCTGATTATACAACGTGGCTTGTATAACGACCTCTACGAAAAACAAAAAATTCGTGCCAAACTTGAAGGGGAGGATTTATGATGCACGGCGGTGGCGGAGGCGGAGGTGCCAGAGGTGGCGGCTTCGGCTCAGACGAACTAAAGAACAAGATTTACGATCGCCGGCTTTTCGGCAAAATGATGCATTATTTAAAGCCCTACCTGAAATGGGTGTTCCTCTCTTTCTTTATCTTGATGCTAATCTCAGGTGCGGAAGTGGTACTCCCCCTGGTTCAGAGAACAGCTATAGATGACTACATAGTATCCGATAAGTCCATAGCAATTTTTACCAATGAATCTGAGTACCAGAACTTTGACAGCCGATATAAAAAACTGAAATTCAAGGAATATGGCCACGCAAACCTGCATTTTATAATCCTGAGTCCCAAGGACATAAACAAGATAAACCGCAGCGACATGGCAATGCTGAAAGAGAAAGGCATATTGGGCTCAGAATCTGTATATTTAATTACCGATTCACCATCAAACACCGGTACTTTGAACCAATATCTAATAGAAAACACCAGCCCCAATGCCAGCAAAAGCGGTATGCAAGGATGGTTCAGACTGGGCGCAAACAAGCTCGCCGTCAGCAAAGAACAGCTATTGGAACTGCCACGTAAAGAGCGACTGGCTGTCCGTAGTGAAGCCTCACGCAGCCTGTTCTACCTGGCTCTCATCTTCTTTGGCATCATTACCTTGCGCTTAATCACCAGCTATTTGCAGTCGGTGATAACTGCCTATTTCTCACAAATGGCAATGGCAGACCTGAGGCACGATGTGTTTTCCCACTTGCAAAAGATGCCCACCAAATATTTCGATCAAAACCCCGTGGGCAGACTGGTAACACGCGTAACAAACGACATCCGCTCCATAGACGAAATGCTTGCCTCAGGCGTGATCACCATTGTTCAAGACGTTATCCTTATTGTCGCTATCGTCATTTTAATGCTGGTGTTAAATTGGCAGCTTGCCCTCATCAGCTTTGCCATACTCCCGCTGGTTATCTGGATTATCACTGTTTACAGGAGTAAAACCCGAGTAATCTACCGCGAAGTGCGTAAACATCTTGCATCACTGAATGCCACTCTCTCCGAGCATATTGCCGGACAGAAGATTATTCAGCTTTTCAACCAGTATTTCCACAAGAAACAAGAGTTTTCGGATATCAATCACGAGTACTTTCTTGCTTCCCTGAAGCAGCTAAAGCTATTCGCCTTCTTCCGCCCCATTATTCACGTTTCCTCGCAGGTTGCAGTAGCTCTTATCATCTGGTATGGCGGTGGTCAAATACTCCGCAATGCCATTACCATAGGTCTGTTAATGGCATTCACCCAATATGTGAACAAGCTGTTCGAACCGATAAATGACTTCTCGGAAAAATTCAATATTCTCCAGGGTGCCCTGGCTGGCGCAGAGAGGATATTCGACCTAATGGAGCTTGACCCAGAAGATTATCGTGAAGAGCTTCACCATTCACTAAAAATGGAAGGCGAGATAGAATTTGAGAACGTGTGGTTGGCATACAACCCCGATGAATGGGTGCTGAAAGATGTTTCCTTCAAGATTAAGCCCGGCGAAAAGATAGCACTGGTGGGGCACACCGGAAGCGGAAAGACCTCCATTGTAAACCTCATCCTGGGTATGTATCCTTATCAGAAGGGAAAGATACGCATCGACGGCAAAGAGCTTCACCAATACTCCCTTGCCGATATCCGCTCCAATGTAGGCATCGTGCAACAGGACGTATTCATCTTCAGTGGCAACATCCATGACAATATCGCG
>DIMZ01000047.1:0-11665 GCA_002425825.1 Cloacimonetes bacterium UBA5553
TCGGCAATCGGCATGGCAACTACGGGAACACATACCGGATATAATAACACACTTGATGGCGGTATCTTTGCCGGGTTGTTAACTCATAATATGCGCACTATGGGTGAAGCATTGTTGCACGGCAGGCTGTATTTGTGGCAAATCTATGGCCAAACTCATACTGCCGGGGCAAACTACTCCGCTCACTGGTGTAACCTGATTGGTGACCCCAGCATGGAAGTCTTTTTAGGCATTCCCTCTACCTACCAAATTGTGCCACCCCAAAACATTCCTGTGGGTTCAAACCTGTTTGATGTGGTGGTTAACAATGCTTCAGGTAATCCGCTTAGTGGACAATGCGTAACCCTGTCGTATGGCAATACAATTCTTGCCCGCGGATACAGCGATGAATTCGGTTTGGCTTCGCTTGTTTTGCCGCAGGGCTTGCAGGTAGGAACAGCCGTAATTACTGTTTCCGGTCACAATTACAAACCCTTACAGCAAGACATCAGCATCATATCCGGTGGTTTAACTCCGGGATCTGTGGTTATTGATGACGATAATGCTGGCCAATCTATAGGCAATGGCAATGGCTTGGCAAATGCCGGGGAAAGAATAGAGCTATACCTTGGACTGCTAAATAGCGGCGCAACTTCTATTCGTGGCTTAACGGGAACTATATCTTGCAGCAATCCGTATATAAGCATAGTGAACCCAGCCATCAGCTTTCCAAGTATCGTAGCCGGTGCTACAGTTAGTAACACTAGCCCAGTGATAGTAAACATCAGTGCTGCTTGCCCTGATCTTAGTAACATCAGAGTAGTGCTAAATCTCACCAGCCAGGTTGGTACGCAATATACCATCTCACAACACATAATAGTATATAATGCCCGTTTAACGCTTACTTCGCATCAAGTAATAGATGGACAAAACTCCATGCTTGATCCTGATGAGAATGCCCAATTGCGTTTTGTGCTTACTAACTCGGGAAGCTCAGCAATTTCAGGCTTGAATGCCGAACTATTATGCGATAGCCCATTTATGAATATCCCAGCTCAAACCGTTAGCTATGGCAATGTCGCACCCGCTCAGCAGGTACAGCCTGCCAGTAACTTCAATGTATATGTAAATGCTCTCACTATTCCAGGAATGGTTATCCCCATTAATGTAAGGCTGTTCAATGCAAGCGGTTACGAGCAGATAATCCCTGTATCGTTCACGGTTGGCAATATCTCTGTAACCGATCCACTTGGCCCTGATGCTTATGGCTATGTAATCTATGACATGGGAGACCAGAACTATGTTGATTGCCCCACATATTCCTGGGTTGAGCTTGCTCCGGCAGAAGGTGGTAGTGGAACGGTACTGAACATTAATGATGCCTATGCCAGCGGTAATGAAGGAGATCAAATCAGTTCTTCATACACAGCTCAATCATTAGCCGTGGTTGATTTACCCTTCTCTTTTAGTTTCTACGGAAGAGAATACTCGCAGATCACAGTTTGCAGCAATGGCTTCATAGCCTTGGGCGTTACAGAGAACGCAGAATTTAGAAACTTCCGTCTTCCCGGCGCTATGGGGCCAAGCCCGATGATTGCACCATTCTGGGATGATCTGGCTACCAATGCCAATAGTAAAGTGCTTACTTATTACGACTCCGCTAATCATAGGTTCATAGTGGAGTGGTACCGCATGCTGAATGGATATAATGGGTCAAGCGAAGAGACCTTCCAGGTCATGCTTTATGATCATCTCTACAGAGCAACAAGTACCGGAGACGGCCCTATCCTGATTCAATACAAGACCTTTAACAATATTGATTCCGCTGGTTCTCCCCGCCATGGCAACTACAGCACAATCGGCATTCAGAACCACAACCAATCAGTTGGACTTGAGTATTCATACAGCAACGTTTACCCAACCGCTGCCGCTCCTCTAACACATGAACGGGCGTTGTATATCACTACTGTTCCCACAGTTGAACCAGGCCCAAACATGACCATAATGAGTGTTAGTCACAACGATACCAACGGAAATGGAATACTGGAATCAGGTGAATCCAGCAATTCAGTAGTAAATCTAAAAAACATTGGGGATGCAGCAGCAACAAACGTAACGGCTACACTTAGCACATCAGACCCTTATGTTACGATTAGCAATGCTACCGTTAGTTATGGAACAATTAACGCTCTGGACACTTCTGCAGGTAGCGGATACTTCCAGTTTAGCGTATCCCCCACTTGCCCCACAAACCATGTAGTTCAGTTCCAAGTGCAAATCTCAGGCAGCAATAGCACATGGACGAAGTACTTCTCGGTAGGAGTTTATGCACCGGAACTAGAGCTTGGCACCTTAACGGTAATGGACATCCAAGGTAACCAGAACGGAATACTTGATCCCGGCGAAACAGTAACTATAATTGTAGCTCTAAACAACAATGGCGGAGTAGCCAGTCAAGCCGGCTCAGCCACTTTATCATGCTCGACCAATGGAATTACAGTGCTTACAGGCTCGGTGAACTTCGAGTCTGTCCCATCCAATGGCAGCAGAAACCTGTCTTTCAGTCTCAGAGCCGCGGCTTCTATGTCCATTGGTTCTATGGCAAGCTTAGTGCTGAACGCCACAGCAGGCAGCTATTCTGCTTCAGATACCCGCACTCTGGAAGTCGGTGCTCCTAACCAAGTGCTTATCGGCACAGGACAAACAAACCAAACTTACCCTATAGACAGATATTACAACTACTCTGCAAATGAATCTATCTATCTTGCAAGCGAGATTGGACTGGCACGGATGATAAAGTCTTATGCTTTATACAAAGCAAGTGGAAATGACACTAACTTGATTAATGACGTGTCTATCTACATGAAGCATACTAATCTAAGTACATTAAGCACCGGCAACTACTCTCTGGACGGCTACACCTTGGTGTATAGTGGAAACTACCCCAATACCGCCACCACTGGATGGATGGAAGTGAACCTAAGCCCCATGTTTGATTACGATGGCTTGCAAAACCTGTCTATTTTGGTGGTTAAAGGTCATCAGCAATACATAAACAGCGGATATCCCTTTTGGCTGTCTTCCTCTACTGCCCAGCAAAGAGCCAGGCAAGAGCGTAGTGATAGTGCAGCTCCAATAAACTTAACTGCCACTAATAGCATCCCGGACATCAGGCTGAAGGTTTTATCGAACCATACTATATTCTACCCTCCGCAGAATGTTAGCGCAGCTCCTTCAAACAGGTTGGTGTCATTAAGCTGGAATCCTCCCGCTCACGGTTTCCCATCATCGTATAACATATATCGAAACAATGTATTGCTTGCCAACGAAACCGGACTCTTCTACCATGATGTTGACGTAGTAAATGGAACTCAATACACATATCATTTAACTTCATTGTTTGAAGATATGGAGTCTTTTGCCTCCACTTCAGTTATTGCTACTCCCGGAACCAGTACGGCTCAGGATGCGGTTTTGGGTTCAGGGTCGATTGTCTCGTTGGGTAACGAGATTAGCCCAGTAAACATAAGCTACAAAAGCAATCACGGCCAATCTGTGTACACTGCTGCAGAACTTAATGCAGCAGGCGTATATGGTCCAATACCCATCACTCAAATCGGCTTTTATGTGGTAACAACCCCAAATCTCCCACTGCCAAATTTCACCATCCGAATGAAGCATACCAGCCAAACTAATACACAAAGCTGGCACACTGCTGCTGACCTGCAGACAGTTTATACTAATAACCCATATACTCCAACCGCAGGTGGATGGGATATGCTAACCCTTTCCACTCCATTTGTTTGGAATGGTGTAGATAACATCCTGCTTGACACTGCCTTCAGTATGGTCAGTACTTGGTCTAACTCAGGAACCCTACAATACTCAACCATAACGTCCGGCTACCGTTTCACGAGAAGTGACACTGCTGATCAGACAAACGTATTCACTGGTGGTTTTCTTGTTACCCGACGTCCCAACATTAAAATTAGGACGCTAACCAACCAGGTAGCTACCATCTCCATGCCGGTTACTCCGATTAACTTTGGAACCGTATTACCCGAAGCCAGCAGTGTACAGAGCGTTACCATTCAGAATACCGGGGAATTACTGCTCGCGGGCTACATCCTTTGCCCTGCTTCATTTGAAATTGAAGCTTCCCGCAATGCCGATCCGTCTTCCAGAGCAGCAATAGAGCCGGAAATGGATAGGCTTGGTTATCGTTTCACTGTGGAAAGTGGCAGCAGCTACTCATTTAACATCCGGTTCGCTCCCCAAAGCATTGGTCAGTATTCCGGCTATGTAGTAGTAACGACTAATGCAGATAACAGCCCAGTGCTTAATATTCCTGTTAGCGGTAGCTGCATTGCCGGCACTTTAGACGCCCCTGTTCCGGTTATTATCCAATCCGGCAACAGTGTTAGCATCCAGTGGACTGCCGTGCCAAATGCTACAGCATACAAGGTTTATAAAAGCAACTCACCCGATGGCGACTTCACCCTTATCGGAACAACAACCAACACCAGCTTTACCGAAGCAGCTTCCGACAAAGCGTTCTATTACATAAAAGCAACGCAAAGCGCACCTGCCAGAGAAAGCAAAAAGTAAACTAACATAGATCAAACTAAAAGGGCTGCCATTCATCGCTGGCAGCCCTTTTCTTATTTAAGCAAGAATACTATGTTATTACTATAGCCGAATCCTGAAGCCAAGCACAGCATAGTGAATAGCAGCAAAAGTATATACCTCATCATTATCAGATCCACCTTCCAGGATACGATAGCCGGCTTTTACGCTAAGCTTGTCTTTAATGTCGTAGATTGCTCCCACAAACACATCCTCTGCTCGTCCAAAGGGAGAGCCAAGACCTTCTGCTTCCAGAACTATATCCAGCTCATCGTTTATCCTATGTCCCGCATTCAGGCTCAAAAGGGGCACAAATCCGGTATTGGTTTTTGTGGCGGTATTGTCAAAAGTCTTAGATTCCAAGGCAATCTCTGCATCCCTTAGCTTAATTGATGCCCCAAAGGCACGTATGCCATAAAAGCTTTTAGGCAGGTTATAACGATACTGAAGCCGATAGGAGTCGAAACGGTAGGTGGCTTCAACTAAGTCGCCAAAAGAAAAGGTCTTATCTTGATAAACCAAGGTTTGGGACAGCCTCTTTTCACCCTTGAGGGTTAATGGCGTTGCCAGCAAAGATATCTGATGCTTTGGGCTTACATAGTAATGGATATTCAAACGAGTATTTAGGCTCGGTTTCAGGTCAAATTCGTTCTTTAACGAGAATTGTGTGTTCCTTCCGCTATTGGGAATGCGAACATCATTGTAGCCCGGTATGGCAAGTCCGGTTTCGGCATCGATGCGAATATCCGGCTTTGCAAATAGCATTACGCTGCCAAGCAGTAATAAAATGGTAATTGGTACCTTCATTGTTATCCTCTTATGTCAATATTCAATCCAGCCCTGCGGCTAATATATAATCTACTTGGCACAACGCATTTTGTCAAATGAAAGACGGCTTGGTTAATTCTCTGGTAGCTCGCTTAGCTCTTCCTTGCAATCAATGCAGTATCATTACAGATTCATTGCAGGTTTAATCTGTAATAAACCTGTAATGATACTGTATTTCCCCCAAGCTTGCCGAGACTATGTGTGTACAAAATCTTGCCCAATAACCGGTAAACCGGTAGTATAGAACAATAAAAGGTGCGGGCATATATGCTCCGCACCTTATGTATCATCTTGACTTTCAGTACTATGACAGTTGTTTTATCACCGCTTTGCCGGGGAAGTAGGCAGCTTCGCCAAGCTCTTCTTCGATGCGCAGCAGTTGGTTGTATTTATCCACGCGTTCACTGCGAGAGATGGAGCCGGTTTTAATCTGACCAGTATTCATGGCCACGGCGAGATCGGCAATAAAGGTATCGCCTGTTTCACCGCTGCGATGGCTTACCACAGTTGTCCATCCGGCTTTGTGTGCGGTGTTGATGGCGTCTATGGTCTCGGTAACGCTGCCAATCTGATTAAGCTTAATAAGCACGGAATTAGCTGCTTTTTCCTTTATGCCACGGACGATAATCTCTGGATTGGTAACGAAGAGGTCGTCACCAACAATCTGAATCTTGTCGCCAAGCCTGGCATTTAGCTTCACCCAGCCTTCCCAGTCGTTTTCGGCGAGGCCGTCTTCGATGGAGCAGATGGGATACTTTTTCACTATGCCTTCGTAGTATTTAATCATAGCATCGGTAGTTACTTTCTTGCCTTCGAATACATACTTGCCTTTTTCAAAGAAGCTGCTGGCAGCTGCATCTAACGCTATGTAAATGTCTTTTCCGGGTTTGTAGCCGGCAGCCTTTATGGCTTCTACTATTACTACCAAGGCTTCTTCGTTGCTGGCAAGATTGGGGGCAAAGCCGCCTTCATCGCCAACCGAGGTAGCCAAGCCGCGTTTGTGCAAAATTGCTTTTAAGGCGTGGAATACTTCGGCATTCATTTGCAGTGCGCTGCGGAAGGTTTTGGCACCGAGGGGCATAATCATGAATTCTTGAATATCAACGTTGTTATCGGCATGTGCACCACCATTCAGGATGTTGCTCATGGGAACGGGAAGGGTGTAGGCATTCACACCGCCAAGATAGCGGTATAAGGGAACATCGAGTTCGGTTGCTGAGGCGCGGGCAACTGCCATGGAAACAGCAAGGATGGCATTTGCGCCAAGCTTGGCTTTGTTGTGGGTGCCGTCCAGCTTCAGCATCAGTTTGTCGATATTGGCTTGATTTAGGCTTTCCATACCCAGCAGTTCTTCGCTGATTAGGTCGTCGATATTGGCAACGGCTTTTAACACGCCCTTACCGCCAAAGCGTTTCTTGTCGCCATCACGCAGTTCTATTGCTTCACGTTCTCCTGTGGATGCGCCGCTGGGGACACCAGCTTTGGCTATCACACCGCTGTCGAGATGAACGTCTGCTTCCACGGTGGGGTTGCCACGGGAATCCAGTATTTCGCGTCCTTTAATATACAGTATTTCGGACATTATTTCCTCCTGTAGGAATATTAAAAGTCTTTGTTATATTATAAGATACAGCATTGCCAAGCTTTGGCAAAGCATTAATGTGCTACTTACCGCTTGTATCGCGCCAGGCAGTATGGATATAGTCCAGTTCAAAGCCCTTGCGCATCAGAGAGGCAAACACCTTTTCCTTCACTTTATTTTCGGGCAACCCGCTGTGTTGCAGCCTTAGCTTCAGCACCATTTCTTTTAGGTGTTCCATGCTGTCTGCTGGGTTGTAAAGCTCACTCAGCACAGGCTCCCACAGCTCGGACGGCAGCTTGTGTTCACGCAGTTTGCTTACTATGTGCATCTTGCTTTTGCCTCGCTCGATAAGCGAAGTGATAAGAATGCGCACAAAGCGGCTGTCGTCTATGTATTTACGCTGAAGGTAATCACTTACTATACGCTTAATTATGCTATTATGCACGTGCTTACGGGAGAGATACTCACGGCATTGATAGCTGCTATGCTCGCTATCGGCAAGGTATTTCAGCAGTTGTTCGCGGCTTTGCTTTTCTATAAGGGCAAGAAGCTCGTCCGCCGCCTCCGGACTAATCTCACCTTCAAAAGGAACGGGATACAAACTAAGGAGGGTTCTGTCACTAAGAACCCCCCAGCTAAGGTTGTCTATTATAATCTGAGAGCTTTTATCGCGCTCAAATATCTTCTTGATCGTCAGCAGCATTGTCGTCCGGCGTGCTGGTGAATTCCTCCGGGTTAATCTTATCCCGCAGTTTGGCTTCTATTTCGGCTAATAAATCCGGGTTTTCTTTTAAGTAAATCTTGGTTTTGTCTGCGCCCTGGCCAAGCTTGGCATCGTTGTATGAGAACCAGGAGCCGCTCTTTTTTACTATGTCGTGNNATGTCCAGTATTATGTCCAGTTGCGAGATACCTTCGCCAAAGATGATGGGGAATTCCACGGTTTTGAAGGGCGGAGCAAATTTGTTTTTAACCACTTTCACCTTGGTGCGTGCGCCAATAATCTGGGTTTCGGCACCGGCTTCCTTAATCGCGCCGCCATAGCGAACTTCCAAACGAACCGAGGAATAGAACTTCAGTGCCACGCCACCGGTGGTGGTTTCCGGATTCATATAGGGGCTGCCACCAATCTTCATGCGGGTTTGATTTATAAAGATTACCGCGGTGTTGCTTTTGGACACAATGGCAGTAAGTTTGCGCAGAGCCTGGCTCATCAGGCGGGCTTGCAGTCCCACGTGGCTGTCGCCCATGTTGCCTTCAATTTCTTGCTTGGGTACAAGCGCGGCAACAGAATCTATTATAATAAGATCAATAGCAGAACTGCGCACTAAAGTTTCGGTGATTTCCAGGGCTTGCTCTCCACCATCGGGCTGTGAAAGCAGCAGGTTGTCTATCTGCACTCCCAGTTTCTTGGCATAAGAGGTGTCCAGTGCATGCTCGGCATCCACAAAGGCTACCGTTCCACCTTGCTTCTGGCATTCTGCTGCCACGTGCAAAGTAAGCGTGGTTTTACCCGATGCTTCTGCTCCATAAATTTCCGTAATTCTGCCTTTAGGAATGCCACCGATTCCGAGGGCAATATCCAGGTTGAAAGCTCCGGTGGAAATGGTCTCTACCACCTGCAGGGGTTTGTCGCCCAGACGCATAAGAGTGCCGACTCCATACTTCTTTTCCAATTGCGAGATTGCCGTCTTTAGCGCGGCATCCTTGTTTTTATCCAGCATGTTACCTCCGGTTTATTTTAAGTTATATTCATATAATGCGGTGTAGTTTGGCCCGGTGGGCGTCAGCACGCTTTTGAACAGCGTAATGGTGGGAAACACTAAGTTATTCAGTTTAACTTCGCTTTGCATAATCTCACGGGCTAGCTCCGACGAGATAGTAGTTTTTAGGCGGGCAATAGTAACGTGAAGCTTCAAAGGCTTTTTATCGGAGTCTATGCCCAAAACACGCAAGGCGTTTATCATTCGCTTTTGCAGCTTATTAATGTCGTCATTCTCGGCTTGAAGCTTCAGCCAAATCATGTGCGGCTCGGATGCAGGAAACAGCTCCAATCCTAAAGCATGGAACTTGAAAGCTGGAAAACCTTCCAGTAGAATCTGGATGGCTTCGTCAATCTCGGATAATTTATGTGGAGGGACATCGCCGATAAACAGCAGGGTAAGATGCAGATTCTCGCTTCTAACCCAGTTCACCCCGGTAGGAGTGATGGGGCGAAACTTGCTGATAAGCTCTGCAAGCCTGGCACGAAGCAAATCAGGTAATTCTAAAGCTACAAAAGTCCTTATCATGCGTCAGCGTTTGTAACCAATGTCCAGCAGGAATTTCTTGCGGTGGCTGATGTCTGTATCCAGCTCGATACCTTTGGGGGAGTTGCCGTCAATTACGCCCATGATGCCTCTGCCTTGCTTGGTTTCTGCCAAAACCACCTGTACAGGATTGGCAGTAGCGCAGAAGATGTTGCACACTTCGCGGCAGTCTTTAATGCCAGGTAGCACGTTAATTGGGAAAGCTCCGCGCATAACGATGAGGAAGCTGTGCCCTGCGCCTATGCGAAACATGTTTTCCACTGCCACTTCCACCAATTCATTATCGGTGCCGTCTTTGCGAACCAGACAGGGACCAGAAGCCTCACAAAAAGCTATGCCAAACTTTACTCCCGGGACGCTGTTCACCATCACCTCGTAGAGATCCTCCACGGTTTTAATGAAATGGCTTTGCCCCAAAATAACGTTGCAATCAGTTGGAAACCTTAGTTCATCGATGATAAGTTCCACGTGCAAAATCCTCTCTAATATACAATACTAATCACACAAGGAAAAAATGATCAAGGTGCGTGTCAAGTAAAAGTTTAGCCAAAAAAGCCTCCCCAATCGGAGAGGCTTTTGCGTATGAGTTTATATTGGAGTTGTTTTATTTAATTAATACATTCCGCCCATGCCGGGGTTTGGCATTTGGGGCATTGGAGCTTCGGCTTCCTTGATGTCGGTAACGATGCATTCGGTAGTAAGGAAGAGAGCTGCAATCGAGGCGGCATTCTGCACGGCACTGCGTACAACCTTGGCGGGATCGATGATGCCGGCGGCAAAGAGGTCTTCAAAAGAACCTGTAGCGGCATTGTATCCCATGTGGATGTCTTTGTAGCCTTTCAGCTTCTCTACTATTACGGCACCTTCCTCACCGGCATTGGTGGCAATCTGGTAAGCAGGTTTTTCCAGGGCTTTTGCCATTATTTCCACTGCCATTTTCTCTTCGTGAGACAGGCCTTTCATGGCTTTTAATGCCTTGGCTGCCTGAATAAGGGTAACGCCACCGCCGGGAACAATGCCTTCTTCCACGGCTGCGCGGGTGGCATGCAGAGCATCATCAACGCGGGCTTTCTTTTCTTTCATTTCGGTTTCGGTAGCGGCACCGATGCGGATAACTGCTACACCGCTGGAAAGCTTGGCAAGGCGTTCTTGCAGCTTTTCTTTGTCGTAGTCGGAAGTGGTTTCTTCTATCTGGGCTTTAATCTGCTTCACACGGGCATCAACGGCATCTTGTCCGCCTGCGCCTTCACGAATGGTGGTGTTTTCTTTTTCCACCAATACTTTCTTGGCACGGCCGAGATCGCTCATGGTTGCGCTATCCAGCTTGCGTCCCATCTCTTCGGAGATAAGGGTGGCACCGGTGAGCACGGCGATGTCTTCCAGCATGGCTTTGCGACGGTCGCCAAATCCGGGAGCCTTAACGGCTACAACGTTCAGCACGCCACGTAGCTTGTTCACCACAAGGGTTGCCAGGGCTTCGCCTTCGATGTCTTCGCTTATGATCAGCAAAGGACGACCGGTTTGTGACACTTCCTGCAGGATGGGCAGAAGGTCTTTTAATACGCTAATCTTCTTGTCAAATAGCAGGATGAAAGGATCTTCGAGTTCGGAAACCATCTTCTCGGGATTGGATACAAAATAAGGGGAAATATAGCCGCGGTCAAACTGCATGCCTTCCACTTTTTCCAGACCGGTATCGATGGACTTTGCTTCTTCGATGTTAATAATGCCTTCTTTGCCCACGGATTCCATGGCTTCGGCAATAAGGGCACCAATCTCATAATCGTTATTTGCAGAAATACTGGCAATCTGAGCTATCTCGCTGTTGCTCTTAATCTCTTTGCTGTATTCGTGAATCTTTTCCACGATAACCTTGGTGGCTTTTTCCAGTCCACGCTTCAGGTACATAGGGTTCACGCCAGCGGTTACATGCTTCAAACCTTCTTCTATAATGGCTTGAGCAAGTATTGTGGCTGTTGTTGTGCCGTCACCGGCGTTGTCATGAGTCTTTTCTGCCACTTCTTTGCAAAGCTGTGCGCCCATATTTTCAAAGGCATCTTCCAGCTCGATTTCTTTGGCAATGGTCACGCCATCATTGGTGATGGTGGGAGAACCAAATTTCTTATCTAAAACAACATTTCTACCCCTGGGTCCAAGGGTTACTTTAACGGCGTCAGCCAGTTTGTCCACGCCACGCTTCAGGCTTGTGCGGGCATCGTGTGCATACTGCATTTGTTTTGCCATCTTGTGTTCCTCCATATTTTAATCTGAAAACTTCTGTTTATTAGCAGTCGTCACTATTGAGTGCTAATGTTATTATAGCCGAAATCCTGTCAAGCGCAA
>DIMZ01000047.1:11740-11897 GCA_002425825.1 Cloacimonetes bacterium UBA5553
TTCTCGCATAGCTCTGATTTTTCTCACTTGCTACCGATGGGGATAAGTTTATAAGGGAGAAAAGTGTTTCTCCTAAATCCTCTGTTTTGCTTGCTTTTTTTATAAGGCTTCTCTGCTGCTTCCTTGCTGCTATCCTGTATTCGACACAGGATAGCAG
>DIMZ01000204.1:0-8343 GCA_002425825.1 Cloacimonetes bacterium UBA5553
CGCCAATAATAGTTATCTTTCTTTCCATACTGAGCACCACAGTTACGGACTGGCAAGGGGAGTCAAGGCAAATGTATGGGATAACCCGGAACTATGGGTTTGATAAACCACAAGCTTGGGGGTGCTGGCGTAACGTAGCTTTCCAAGGCTACGAAAACGTGGATGAGTGGATGAGTGGAGAAGTGGAAAAGTGGAACACGAACTGGACATAGAGTGCTACAGGGTGGAAACGTCTTCCAGACGTTTCATAGTCCAAACGACATCTTGTCGTTTGAATAAACAAAGCTTCAGGATGAAACTTCTACCATACACGTCAGGATGACGTGTCCACCAAACCCCGTTCTTCTGTAAACTGGTACCTACTCGTTTCTTACACAATTACTTCACCACTTCACCACTTCATCACTTCATTACTTCATACGCCATTACACCATTACACCATTACTTCATTACTCCATCACTATATCACTATATCACTTTGTTACTCCCAAGCCCGGAAGGGCGAAATACCATAGCGACGGGTTCGCAGCATTGCGAAAAGCAATGCGGAGACCCTCGTATCGTAACAGAATACAGAAGAGCCCCTAAGGGCGACATACGCACAAACCTACTCTTAATAATATGATGCACCATAAACAATAACAAGACCAAAACCGCATGATAGAATATATGAGAGCAATGTACAATTGTGTCGCCCTAAGGGGCTTATCTGGGTGGTGCACGAAACGAGGGTCTGCGCTACGCTCCGAACCCGTCGCTATATTATTACGCCCTATGGGGCTTAACTAACTCCGAACTCATCGCTATATTATTCCGCCCTATGGGGCTTAGCTAACCTGTCTTATACTTCGAGGCCTGAGTTACGCTCTGAAACCGTCGCTATATTATTCCGCCCTATGGGGCTTATCTAACCTGTCTTTTTCTTCGAGGATCTCTGCAATGCTCCGCATCTGAGACTTATGTCGAAGTCCCCTTGATAAGTTCATTCTACACTACTCTCATAGCGGGGATATGGACTCCAGCAATGAACACTATCGTCTGTAGTCCATAAAAGATAGTACGAGCGCTCGCTGTAGCGCCCAATTGAATCAATATTACATAGCGTTTCAAAGATAGAAGGTACTGCGACCGTCAGTACAATGCTTGTAGAGATTATCACAACTATCAGCTACCTAAATATTGTTGGGGCTTCCTTGTGTGCAGCATCCATGAATCTCACGTATTACGCAAGAATCATGGATGCTGCCCGGATGCCTGCCTTGAGGCTTGTTAGGTGGATGTAGCGTTGATGGAGAAATGCTAATACACAAGCTGTGAGTAATGAAAAGAGCTGGATTCCCGACTTCTCGGGAACGACAGTGTGTTGTAGTAAGGGTATTCTGAGGCATTGGTTTGCTGGATTCCCGACTCCTCGGGAACGACAGAAGGAGTATGAAGATATAAGGAAGATATAGATTCGCTGTGTCGCACTAAGGGGCTTTTCTATGTGGTGCACGATACGAGGGTCTGCGCTACGCTTCGAACTCGTCGCTATATCATTCCGCCCTAAGAGGCTTAACCACCCTGTCCTATACCTCGAGACCTGAGTTACCCTCCGAAAAATCATTATGATATGTCGCCTAATGGAACAGAATGTGTTCACAAACCGGTTTTAACCGGTATCAGATTATAGGCGTGGGATTTATCCCACGTTAACCGTAACACCCTCCACGTAACACCCTCCCTCTCTCCTCTTTCTGCTATCTCTAAGCATTGTGATGCATATCCGCCGCGACCACGCCGCGAATCCGCCGTGTTGCGGCGTGGTCGTGGCGTGGTCTCGGCGGTATCGTGTTACAGTATTTAGTGGTAGCATAGAGAGAAGAAAGAGGGAAATCCTTTATTTTTGATATTTTCGATATTAGCAATATTAGCTGTTGTTAATTGATAGCTAACGTTTTACATAAGCATAGGTAACATAAGGCATAGATTTGTGATTCGTTGGTATCAGGATTGGGTTTGCATTTATCCAAGGCGAAAACACAGCATTTGCCTATTGACAGGAATAAGCCTGCTGGAAGCTTGGCAAAATTATGGAGAGTAACAGTGCGTCTTAAAAATCTAAGTCCCAGTGAAAAGCACAGCACCTATCTGCTTTTAATCGCAGCAATGTTCAATGGTGTGGTGCAAAGCCTGAATCAAACGCAAGACATAATCGCGCGTAAGGCTCTTCACGGGNNAATTGGCAGCTAATGGCAATGACCATGATCTGGCCAATCTCAAATTTTCTCTCCATCTGGTGGGGCAGGATATTCGAGAAATCATGTCACAAATCGCGCTGGTTCCTAATAGCCGGTGTGGTTGGGCGGCTTAGCATGGTGTATGCCATCTGGCTGGTTAGCATGAATGAATATATGGTGCTATTGGGTTTGGTGTTCTCTGCCAATTCGCTGCTTATTCCCGCACAGAACAGCATTTACCAAAAGAATATAGACTCCGGCCGCAGGGCAAAGGTATTTGGCTACACCATCAGTTTGGGGATGATTGTGTCCATTGCCGTTACCTTTATGGCGGGCAGACTGCTGGATATAAACGAAAATAGCTTCCGCTGGATACTGGTTGGCACCGGCTTTTGCGGCTTTATAAGCTGTGCGGTGCTGTCCTTCATTCGCATTCAAGANNCTGGTTACATGCAAAGAGCCACCAGTTCCTTTCTTTAAGCAGGTTAGTGAGCCCATTCGGCGCACCCTGCAATTGCTGAAAGACAACAAGCCTTTTGCCGCTTTTGAGCGCAGTTTTTCCATTTATGGCATGGGCTTTATAATGATGCAGCCTATTATCCCGATATACCTGGTGGATAAGCTAAATCTAAGCTATACTAATAACTTCCTTGCCAAAGGCGTAATCTCGCAGATAGGGCTGTTGCTGCTTTCGCCAGTAATTGGCAAAATGCACGATAAAACCCATCCTTTCAAGTTCATCAGCCGCAGTTTTGCGCTGCTAATGGTGTTTCCGCTGATGTTTGTGGTGTCATCACTTTGGGCAGGAACAGGCATAATACCTGTTGTTATCGTCTTTGTGGCATACTTCATCTTCGGCATAGCCATGACCGCAGTAAATGTAAGCTGGAATATGAGTTCCATTTACTTCGCGGGCAAAGAGGATGCCAGCATGTATCAAAGCGTGCACGTTACCATGACCGGTATCCGTGGTCTTATTGCACCAATACTTGGCTATACGCTGCTAAAGGTGTTCAATATAACCGCAGTGTTCATCGTGGCCGCAGGCTTCCTTGCCTGGGCTGCTATTATTAGCCACCGGGACTTTAAGCGGCTGAAGTAGCTTAGCTTACTTTTCTGCTGTTACGAAATAGAACTTCTTTGTAGCGCTTGGTTCCAGGCTTGTGGCACACGTGGGATGGTCAAGATGGTCAACCAATACCCATTCTGACTCTGGGGCATCGGGGCTATCTGCCATATACACATTATAATACAATGCACTAGTTACAGGCTCCCATTCCAGGTAGATGTTGCTTGGGCTGTTATTGTATCTTATCTCTACAATTCTGGGAGCATCAAGCATTAGATTATTTGCACCTGTAGAAGCTATGCAGTATTGCCCCATAATGTTATAGCCCGAAACCTCCATACGCAGGGGATTGGTGCTGATAATGGATGCGTTGGTGTCGTACCAGACAGAGCCAAAGCCGTTGCTTCTCCGTAATAGCTTAATGTTTCCCGGAGTACTGATGCCGGGGATGGAGCTGAGGTCAAACACAGCAGAAGCGGAGCAGTCGTTATAAGTGGTTCCCAATTCCCAATATGCCTGATTATATGTTTTGTCTATGTCATTAGGGAAAGTGCCGGTGGGGGCTTCCCAAAACTTTGCCACCATACAGCTGTGCGAGGGAGAGCTTATGTCCTGGTAATAGTAGTTACCGTTTTGCACATTTAGGATTACATCGTTTTGGGCAGAGGCATCCAATTGGTATGGAGCGAGAACATAAGTGGCAAACACCACATTTCTCTTAATATTGGCAGGGGTTAGCACCACGTTTGAGCTATATAATCCATAGGTGTATTGAACTACGGCAGAGGGGCTGTTAAATGCGAATTCAACCTGTCCGGTTTCGTTTGTAAAAGCTGCAATCCATGCCGGATCGCCTTGTGAAGTGTCTATTGTACCCCAGCCAAAGCCGGTGATGTTCTCGTCGGTACCAACTCCCGCAGGGTAGGGGGAGAGAGAGTAAAAGCCGCAGTTAATAAGCTTCAGCATAGTAGTTGGGCTATAAATCCCTGGCATCGGACTGGTGTTCTTTTCTATGTAAACTGTAGCACCAGAGTATATTCTATTGTCACCTGCTTGCCCCAATATGTTCCATGGGTTATTGGGGTTAACCGTGTTTATGTGGTTAAAAGCGCAAAGCCGATACCTCTCGAGAGATAGCCTGTCTCCAAACACAAAGTTGTATGAGGTGTCGGGCAGGGCTACTCCAGCTAAGGGGGCAAAGCCATCCTGAGATATTAGCTCGCTTTGTGACAGGGGGTTGTAGATACTTGTGCTTCCCCATTGATATGGCCGGCTTACCCTTGCATAGCACAAATCATCAAACACCACTATTTTTGCGTGGGTATGGTCATAATTTCGATAAAAAGGGTCGTCGTTTAAGCCAGCATTGAACATCCATGTATTAGCATAATGCATTAGCTGGTTATGATTGTAAAAAGTGATGGAGGTGGCGGATAAAAAGGCGGCGAAAACTAAAAACAAGGCAAAAAAGATAGGTTTCATATTGTCTCCTCGGTATAATTTACACTCACAAGGCACCGGGCACTAAAGCCGCATAGTGCATCAATATCACTAAGTATAGCTGATAAACCTGCAAATGCAAGTATTATATTGCACTAAGGTCGAAACAGGTATATTAAAAACGGGATATAGAATAGAGCAATAAAGATGGAGATGGATACACAGGTGGCGGCAAACTCTCTGTCCATATTCTCCAGATTGGCGAAGATAAGCGTATTAAAGCCTATAGGTAAAGCGGAATTAACTATCACCACAGTGCGGGTAATACCTTGCAGACCCAAAACAGTAGCAAGAATATAGCCTATGCCCAATCCAATTCCCATGCGGATAAAGACAGCCAGCATGGCAAGTCCCAGTTTGTTTAGTTTGGGTTCAAAGTATAGCCCCAGGGCTATCATAACCAATGGGACAGTTGGCTGACCAATTAGATTCAGGAAGTTAAACGCCAAAGGAGGCAATCCAATGCCACCCAGCTTCCAGCCAAAGGCTATCAGCATTGCCCAAAGCGGGGGCAGGCGCAAGAACTTTTTCCAGTCTATCTTGTCTGTATGCGAGTTCTCACCGTATTTGATGGCGTTATAGTATGTGAAGGTGAAGATCATAAAGGTATTGCCAATATCAAACAGCGTGGCTCTGGCAAGGCCTTCATTGCCAAATGCAGCGGCAAAAAAAGGCAGGGAATAAGCAGTGTTCATAATCATAGTGCCCACAAGGAAGCTGCCGAACATGGGGCGGGGCATCGTTACCTTGCTGCCTACCAGGCGGGAGATGAAGTACATTAGAAATACTACCGCGATGGCCAGGAAAGGTATGTATATCATATCCGCCACCAGCTTTACATTGGAGATGGCGATAATGGTTAATGCGGGCAGGGTAACGGTTAGCACCAAGCGCAGCAGCACTGGTGCATCTTCCTTGCTTAGCAGGCGCAATTGCTTGAAGGCGATGCCGGCAAAGAATGCAAGGATAAGGGGGATAATCTTTTCTACAAATGGGTTCACTTTGCTGCCTTTTCACGGTAGAAACTGCGGTAGAGGATGTCTAATTTGGCAGAGAGGGTGCGATTGTAGTTTTTATCTGCCTCTCCTGCAATCATGCGCCGTGGTTTCCAGCAGTTATCTTTGGCAAGCTCAGTAGCCAATTGCCATTTGTGTCTGAATTCTTTGTCATTTAGGTTTTGTAACACTTCCCACTGCTCTTCGGTAAAGCGTTTATTTAGCCCTTTTTCTTGCAATAGGGTTGTGTTTACCTTCATTGGGTATATCTCGGTGGTGTAAATTATGTCCAACAGCTCAGGACGCGTGAAGCGGCTATTGGTTTTCAGTTCGTTATATAGCTCACGTTCACTGCTAAAAGTGCGGCCGTTATCAGTGGAGAGATATTTGCTGTCAAATCCGTTGTGTTCAATTCGGGTAATGGTTTGGCGATCAAAAATAAAGCTGATGTTTTGCTTCACAGTTTGCTCGAACACGTTCTGGATAATGTACAAAGCAACAAAGGAGATCATGAATGCGATAACCGGAGCTGCCACCCAGGCTAAGGATATCTTGCCCAGGATGTTGTAACGGATGTTTTTGCCACCTTTTGCCAGCCCAATGCCCACAACAGCTCCAACAATAACCTGCGTGGAAGATACCGGCACAAGGGGAATGGTAGGCAAGCCCAAGCTTAGCAACAGGTTATACAAACCACGCGAAGCAAAGAGGAATAGCACAATTGCCTCGGCAAGCAGAGCTATTAAAGCTGTGATGGGAGAAAGCTTGAAGAGGTCTTTGCCCACAGTGCGCATCACCTTGTGCGAATAGGTGTAGATGCCCACCACAATAGAGATTGCACCCAGGATGTAAAGCTGCTGAACCCCGTCTAATTCATACAGCCCACCTAAGCTAAAATCCTTGAAGGGAGTAACGGGCACAAACACACCTACAACGTTGGCTATGTTGTTTGCGCCAAGGCTGTATGCACCAAATGCCCCCACCAGCACCAAACCCATGCGGGTATAAAAGTCCTGCTCCAAAAGGTGCGTTTTACTTCTGTTTATTTTGCCTCTAAAGGCATAGAATAATGTGGCGGCAATAACAGCGGAAAGCACAAAGGCAATAACCCAACTGGAGGCAATGGTTAATAAGCTGCGATAGTCGGTTAAACGGCCTGAAAAGTAGTTCCAGCCTATAATGGCTCCCACTATGGTTTGCGATGTGGATACAGGTATGCCGATTCTAACTATTACAGTAATGGTGATAGCCGCTGCCAGAGCAACGGTGAAAGCTCCGCCGAGGGCATCAACCGAGCCCAATCGCCCCAAAGTGCCGGAAGGGCCACTGCCTTCCAGGATGGCTCCCAGAGCAATGAAGATAGCAGCTATTAGTGCGGCAGACTTAAATTTCAGCATACGGGTTTCCACCGCAGCGCCAAAGATGTTTCCGGTGTCGTTGGCTCCCAAAGACCAGCCTAAGAATAGTCCGCTTAGCAGGTAGATAAAGATCATGTTTTAGAGCTGTCTCTTTATAGTATAGATAGATAATCTGTCACACACTGCCTGTGCAGAATCAGATATCTTTTCGATGTGAATGGCAAAGAAGCGTAGCTGGCTCTTGCGGGAAAGCTCGATATCCATAGCGAAAATCTGCCTGCGCAGTTTCTCGCCTATGTGGTCTGCTTCGCGTTCAAAGAAGTAAACCTTGTGAATATAGTTATTAACCGCAGAGAGGTCGCGAAAGAAAGACCTTACAGCATACACCAGTTGTTCTACTGCTGCCACCGAAGCCTTGGTGGTTTGCATCCACAGGTCGTCCAGCTCTTCGGGAATGTCCGGCATTTCTATAGAGAACTGGAGCAATGAATCTTTCATGTTATCTATCACTTCATCGGTGTTTTCTAAGATGGCAAGCACATCCCCCCGGTTTTCCGGAATAAGGGTGCGCTCATAAAGAAAGCGTTCTATTCCCACTCTTAGATCATCGGCGCGGTGTTCATTGTCGCGAATCTGGCTAAGTCGCTCTTCAAACTGCTGGATTCGCCCATTCAGATAGTCGTCCACAGCAAGCTGAAACATCATAGCCGAGTCACTAACGATATCCAGAAAAGTATCAATCTGCGCTTCAATAAAGCGGGTGGTTTTTAAGATAAGTGGCATATCATCTCCCTATCAATNNATATCTTATGCCTTTCTGTCAAGCGGGATTTGTATCGGCTAAAAGAAAAGCCACGGGAGGGATTGCCCGTGGCTGTGTCTGTGTGTTGCTGAGGAGGGTATTATTTATTGCCTTTGGGGTTTGTTTTTGGTGCTGGGGGAGTAACTTGCGGGCTTGGCATGGCGTTTATTACTTCTTTGTCGCCATGGTCATCACATCCACCGCAATCCTTCATGTTTTTACCCATGCCTTGATGCATTTTCATGCCTGGATGCATACCCATTCCGGGATGCATGCCTTTCATCATGCCTTTGTGCATTTGCATGCGGTCGAGGTGGGCTTGTAAAATCTCTTTTTGCTCTGCGCTCAGCTCTTTCATTCTGGCTGCAACGAAGTCTATTCTGGCATCTGCCATTTGGTT
>DIMZ01000204.1:8401-12148 GCA_002425825.1 Cloacimonetes bacterium UBA5553
GTATAGACCTGCTTATTCAGTTCTTTGGCACGGCTATAGTTCTCAGCTTTCAGAGCTGCTTTAATGTCCAGTTTCAGGTTTTCGATTTCTGCTTTTATGGTGTTTTGAGTCTTCTCAAATCCCATTTTAAGCTCATCAAACTTCTTTTGCTGGGCTTTGTTTAGCTTAAGGTCTTCCATGCAGTCCTTATTCATCATCATTTGTTTGTGCATCATGCTTTGGCCGGGGGCAGCCTGCATTTGTCCAGATGCTTTTTGTGCAAACAGCATACTTGCAAAGGCGATAAGTGCCAGGCTAAGGATTATTACTCTCTTCATGGTTTTCTCCTGTATTTCATTTTTAGCATTCGAGGTGAACGATTGTGCATGTTTTCGGCACGCCGTTCGAAGTGTTCCCGTGCCTCTTCGGCACTAAGAGTTTTGCGAAATGCCAGAATCTTTTCGCCCAAACGGCGTTCCAGCTTGTTTTGTGCTACTAAAGACGAATCAATTATACCGGCTATTCTGGCTTCGTCCACCGGGTCTTTGGCAAGCTCTTTCATCAGGCTTACCTTCGTGGCGTTAAAGTCCTTTTTAAGGCGGTGAAATTCTTCATCTTTGTGCATAAAAAACGGTTCTTGTGGTTTATCTCCCAGCATCTGTCCCCTATGCATAGGCGGGGGAGACGGGCACGGCAGATAGAACCTGATATAGATAAATGACCCCAATACAGCCAGATTGAAGCTTAAGGATATTAGAAGCAGAACAAACAACCACTTTTTACTCATCGTAAGTTCCTCCTGTTTCATAAACCTCCATTAGAGAGGTTTCGCCAAAACTGGCAGAACTAACGCTGTAGCTGCTTGTGTCATAAGCTTCAGTTTCGCTTTTGAAGGTTTGCACTCCCACATGCGCACCAGCCAATAGGCTTACGAAAACCGCAAGGGTGGCTGTAACAGTGGCGAGTTTGAATCTGCGGCTAAAGCTTGGCTTTGCCGTTTCCAATTTCTTAACTTTATCCATTATTTGCGCATGCACCCAAGCGGGTACTGCGATATCGGGCGAAGCAGACAGCATAATATTCAGCTTTGCTGCTTCAGACAGCCAGGCTTTACAGGCAGGGCATTTGTCCAGATGCTGGTTTAGAGCACGGCTGTTACTGGCACTAAGTTCGCCGTCAAGCTTCAGGTCTATCAGGTGTATAGCTTTGCTGCATCTCATGTTTCTGCTCCTTATAATTATTCAAATCCCCAGAGGGGACTCTATTCATCATACTCATTTCTTGTTGTTTCCCTGCATCATTTTTTTGCGCAGGATGCGTTTTGCTCTTACCAACAGTGATTCTACTGCCTTCACGCTGATACCAAGCTGGGCAGATATGTCTTTGTAAGAAAGGTTTTCGTAATATTGAAGCTGGATTACAGCCGCCAATTTTGGGGGCACTGATGCTATGGCGAGATGTAGTTCCTTGTAATCTGCTTCTGCTACGCCCCCCGAGCTATCGGGAATGCTGTTGAAGTACACGGGGTCAACAGCTACATAGCGCGACTTTGCCTTTAAGAAGGTAATGCATTTATTGTGAGCTATTTTGTAAGTATAGGAGAGTGCCGTGGCATCCTCAATCCTGTCCAGATTTTTATATACGGCTATAAATACAGATTGCAAAACGTCTAAGGCATCTTGCTCATTGCCACACAGGCCAATGAGATATCTTAATATCCTATTCTCGTTCTTGCTTAAAAAAGCCTCAAAATGCTCTTTCTTCATCTATGCACGGGCTTCATTAATTTTTGGGCAGCAAACTGCCTGCCAGGCATAACAACTAGAAGTCCAGCCAGATATTCTTGCATCCACTGCGAGTGCAGACGCGCACTTTACCGCCATCTGTTAGTTTGAACAAAGCTACCGGTGCTCCGCAAACATCACATTTCTTGTTGCTGGTTTGAGGGGCAGAGCAATGAGGACATGCAAATTCTACAATGTCACCTTTTTTAAACTGCGCTTCGCTTTGCAGGTTGTTGCTACCAAACACCGATGATAGCCACACAAAGAAGCTATTTTCTCCCAAGCTCGCCTTCAGCTTAATGCCCGGATTTCCATCCACAGGATGTGATTCGTCCGAAAGTGATTCTCCGCAATATCGACACTTAAGCTCAACGGTAATGTTTCTTGGCATCGCGATGTCTCCTTTATAAATGTAATTCTATAGCTGATGTAAGGTTCTTTAACACATGCAAAAAGCAATCCAATCAAAAGAAAGCAAGGGCGTCAGATAAGACGCCCCACTTTTTTACAGTTTTATTTAATTTCCCTGGGCACAAAGCGGAATTCTACTCTGCGGCTAAGTTGCTTGTCGGCTTTATTCAGGTTGGCGGTGTCGAATTCTCCCTTGCCGGCTATTATAATCCGTTCGGGCGGGAACTTCAGGGTCTCCAGCATATAGCGCACCACAGCCGAACTTCTTGCCAGCGATAGCTCCCAGTTTGAGGCATAGGTTTTCTTTAGCTTTGGCCCAATGGGTGTGTCATCACAGAATCCGGTAATCAGAATCTCATAGTCGTCAGTTTGGGGAACGCTACGGGCAAATTCACCAAGAATGCGAATCGCATCGCTATTTAGCACCACGCTCCCGGATTCGAAATAGATTCTATCCTGATAGGTTTTACCAAAAGGCAATTGCTTCATCTCATCAAAACGCTTCTGCAGTTCATCTTTCTCATATAGCTTCTGTTCCAGTAGTTCACAAAATGCACTAACGTAGGCAAGTAACTGAGTATATTGCATCTGAGCAGCCTGTGCAGAAGCAAAGTCTTCGTTGCGGGCTTGGATGCCCTTTGCAACCTCGTTCAGCTTGGCGCTGTTCGAAGTAAGATATTTCATATAGTCTTCAGCAGTCTTCTGGAAGGTGGCAAAGGCAACAGGATCCATCCCGGAAGCAACAGTGGCAGAAGCCATTATCTTGTAGCTGCTTTGCAGATCACTAAGAATGGATGGCGGTAGGGCAGGATTGCTATCTTTTTGAACCTGGCTTATCAGCATTTCCCCAGAACGAATTATGCGCTGGTAGTATTCGGCTATCTTGGCTTCTATCAGCTTTATACGAGCGTCTATCTGTTCCAGATTCAAGCCGGCTTGTGCCAGTTCTTTGCGATTATAATCCATCTGCTCTTGCAATTTGGCTATTAGCATATCATCACTTCTGCCTTCGTAGATTTTTAGTTTACGAAGAATGTCTATCTGATTACCTAGCTCGCGGTTGCTTTCCATATTACTTAACCGCTGCATATCCATAATCATGCTCATTATCTCCACTTGAAGCTTGTAGATATCCACAGTTAGCACCAGCTCTTCTTTCATGCTGATGTACACTTGTTCACGGGTAGCCTCGATGGGCTTGAACGCGGCTTGAGCCTGTGCTTCAGACACAAGCGACCATGCCGCAATTAAAAGGATGATAACCAAAATGTAATACGCTTTCACTTTCGCTCCTCTGGTGTTTGATGATTTCTAATGAATAATTTATTCAACATGAAGTGAAAGGCAAGGAGTATCCCAATTCAAATGTCCTTAAACCTGCTACATTGCTCTCCATTTTTTACATAACGGAGGTGGTTTATCACCGCCCCATAATCATTGTATGCCTGTATACTTAAAAGGGTGACTCTCCAATACGGTGCTGAAGATAAGGTGTTTGAAGTTCTCCCTCTTGCCCCTTGTGTTATACCGAATAATCCAGTAATAATCCAGTAGTGATTCTCTAATTCGATTA
>DIMZ01000189.1:0-1991 GCA_002425825.1 Cloacimonetes bacterium UBA5553
ATTGGTTGCGGTTGTGTTGCGAATGCCGACTGGTTTATTGTTATACAGTTCAAATTGAGCTGTCGTTGTAGGTGAATAGGCATCGGTGCCAACAGCCTTGCAACCCAGTCTGTAGATAACGCTGGCATTTGGATTGATGTTTGACATAATCGCTATCGCACCCAATCCCTTACGAGTGTTTACAACCGAGTTAAAACTGGTGCTGGTGTTAAGTGCTACATCATTGTATCCATTTGCAGCTACGGCTTTGTAGAAAAACGGATTATTCGTTACCGAAGAACCCAGTACAGATAGCGATGGAACATCGGTAAAGCCCATCAGCTTTATTAGTGTGCTTCTTCTGCCTGTAGGGGATAAGCTCTCCAAATTAGATTTCAAACGGCTGGAGTTAGAGACGAGGAGGTTTCCGCCATTTAGCATGTATAGAGTTAGCGCATCCACTACTATTGGGAATTTGCCATCGTTATTGGGGTTGTCATTATGGTAAACCACCAGTTTATATTTTTGCATGTCGCTGAATGCAACTTGCCTGTGTCTGGCATCAGCACTGGGAGCCACAACATCATCAACAGATGTTTGGAAAACGTAATCAACGTTGCCGGAGTAACCAGAGAACATCGATTCATAGTTTGCCTTAACTATGGCATGGGGTGAGTGAGCGTTATGATGGGCATCATCATCTATTACCAGTATTCCGCTTCTTTGAGCTGCTGGTCTGAAAGCATGCAAATAGAACTCAAACACGGCGGGTTCTGGATCAATTACACCCTGTAGGTCTTGACAGGCAACTTCAAACACATGTCTGCCAGGTGTATCCATAGTTGGTGCAGGTAATCCCGTTAACAAGATAGACTGACCTATCACAGAGTTTACCGGCACACGTAACCACCATTTGCCATTTGAATCCATATACTTCAGATGATCGTAGGGAGGGAATTTGTAATAATCATCGTCATAACGGATTAAGAAGTGAGTAATCTCGCTAAAGTAGTTTTCACCAGTGTATCTGTCGAGCACTACATCAACCTTCTTTCCGTATGGTACTTCCGGGTCGTAAGTAATAGTACCGGTTTCGTTGGCTGAGCCAAATTCTCCGTGCCAGCCCCAGCGTAACCATATTCTCATATTGTTGGAGTGAACGGCTGTGTTCTTGTTATCAAGATCTTTAAAGAAAGGTGTAGCCCAACGTTGCCTGCCCTGAGTAATCTGAGTAGGAAGCACTTCGGGAGTTGAATCATCACCCCAGTCATCATAGTGATAGTCGCCCATTGCATAAGTCTTGGGACCATATATTAAGCTTCTGGGGGCAAAACCACGCTTAACTCTGAACTCAATAACCGTGTGTGAATCAGGTACAGAAACCACACCAGACATATCGGTAACTCTTGCAGTTACTCTTGTGATAGTTCTGGCTACGCCATCAGCATCGTAGTCGTAGGTAAGTGGAGGGTTAGAATCAAGATTAAGCAGGAACTGAGCTATGTTAATCTGTTCGCCGGGAGTTGCTATCTGTGATTTTGTATCTACCCAAACCAAGCTTTCAGGAGGTGTGATAACTGTACCGGTGAGATTAGTTTTCATCATCATGAATTCATACTTGAAAGGTAGAACAGGAGTGAAGGGGTCTTTGTCGTCCATTGTGAAGCTAAGTCTTAATCCTGCACCCACAACAGCACCATTGGTGTTACCTTTGGTGGTGGATATAGTGCAGGTGGGACGAAGTGACGTAGTAGTGNNTCTCCAGGCTGCCCTAGTGCTAACGGCACCACGATTATCTATGGCGATTACTTCAAAGCGACTGGCGCGTTGGATGGGATTGCCATTGGCATCAGCCGACGGGAAGTTTATCACAGCATACTTCTGTGAAGACCAAATTGTTCTTCTAGTGGAAGCGGAATCCAATGGTTTGTTTTGATCTTCACCTGGCATATAGTGAATAACCCAGCCACCCTTGGGATCCATGTCTAACAAGTTCTGAGGTATCAGGCCAT
>DIMZ01000189.1:2050-2696 GCA_002425825.1 Cloacimonetes bacterium UBA5553
GTAGCCGGGAGTGGAAATTGGGTCGCCATTTGCATCAAGCACGCGGAAAGCGTAGCCGGCAATGGTGCCGTCCTTATCCCATGCATGCCAATAAATGCGTTGATAAAAGCTGTAAACGAGATCAGTAGCATAGCCGTTTTGCACATAAGTACTGTCCCAGCCCTCAAAAGAAGTGATTGCAATCTCTGGAGCTAAGTTTGCCAAACGAGTTCCGGACTTACCGCAACCGGCTAAAACAAACATTACTATTAGTAGCATCAATATGATGGACAAGAGTTTAAAACTCTTCATTGGCATCATTCCTCCCAAACATCTGGTTAATTATCTTCATGGTTGGCATTAAAAATCAGTGCGATATATTCGTCAACAGTTTTGTTAACGCCATTACTGATTAAGCAGGCACATACAAGATTTAGGAACAAGACCGAGGTGGTTACTCTTCCCACCCCTCCCGGTACCGGCGTGATGGCTAAGGCTTTATGCATGCATGCATTATAGTCTATATCGCCTACATATTGCTGGTTCCCATCCTGGTCTGTTATCTCGTTTATTCCCACATCTATTAGAATTGAGTTTTCCTTTATCATCTCTTCTGTAACAAAATTGGCTATTCCGATTGCAGAAATGAGGATGTCCGCCTCAGAGG
>DIMZ01000189.1:2707-7648 GCA_002425825.1 Cloacimonetes bacterium UBA5553
TTATGCTGCTTAAATTAGCAGTTTTGCTGTGACAAACAGCTACCGTGGCATTAGCATGTGGCTTTTTCCACAGCAGGATGTTCATTAGTGGCTTGCCTACTACATTGCTTCTGCCAAGAATAACTACCTTCTTTCCCACAGGATCTATCTTGTAGTATCGCATCATATAAAAAACAGCGGCAGGAGTGCATGGCAAAAAGCCGTCGGACTCCATCATAATCTTACCCAGATTAACTGGATGAATGCAATCCACATCCTTATCAGGATTGATTGCATAGTTAACTGCAGTGTCCGAAATGTGTTTGGGCAAGGGCTTCTGAATCATTATGCCGTGGATGTTTGCATCTTGGTTTGCGCTCTCGATTCTATCTGTAAGCGCTTTTTGGGTAATAGTACCCGGAAGCTGTTCCAGAGTAACCTTACAGCCAAGTTTAGACCCGCTAACTACTATGCTCTGCACATAATATGAAGAAGCCGGGTCATCGCCCACTTGAAGTAGCAGCATATTCGGGCAAATGCTATACTCGGATATCAATTTCTTTGTTGCCGAGTTGATAAGCGCTGTTACCGGTTTACCAAGCATTGATTGAAACGAATTCATTGATGTTGTCCTTAATGTGTTTCTTCATTCAGCAGTTCTCTTAATCCTGCCAATGTGAATGGCCTTACCGCTGTTATCGTCAATATCTACTACTACAGCATTAATCTGCAGGCCAAGATCGGCTGATTCATACCTGTTTGGAATAGCAGTGAGGAACTTATCTACTATGATGCCCTTCTTGATACCGATTACGCTGTCATGAGCACCGGTCATTCCTACATCGGTAATATAGGCGCAACCTAAAGGCAGAATCTCCTCATCGGCGGTTTGGATATGAGTGTGAGTGCCAAGAACTGCAGCTAATTTACCATCACCAAACCAGCCCATTGCTCTCTTTTCACTGGTAGATTCTGCATGAAAATCAAGCAGCAAAGGAGGGTGATCAGGGTGATCGCTCATGAACTTATCCAAGATACCAAATGGGCTATCGCATGCAGGCATATAAACCTGGCCGCACAGGCAGATAATCCCGAGCTTCATCTCGTTTTTTTCTAACACAAGATATGGATTACCGGGTGTAGTAGCCGGGAAGTTAAGTGGCTTAACAATCCTCTTCTCTTTTCTTACGTAATCCAAAGCTTCCACTCTGTCCCAGAGGTGATTTCCCCCAGTAAAAGCGTCTATACCCATGCTGATTAGCGGATGCAAGGTCTTCTCTGTAATCCCTTTGCCATCAGCTATGTTTTCTGCATTGCNNGCTAACGGTTACCTTTATCTGACCGGGATATTGAACTTGCTTTTCTATGTTTGCGGCTATTTCGGTAGCAAGCAAGGCGGTAGTGCCTTCATCCACAACGCCGGGTTCCACAATAATTCTTAGCTCTCTGCCAGCCTGGATAGCGTAGGACTTGCTTACGCCTTCCACTGAGTTTGCAATCTCCTCCAGTTTTGCCAAACGCTGCATGTAGGTTTCCAGCATTTCTCTGCGGGCACCGGGACGTGCACCTGAGATGGCATCAGATGCCTGGACAAGTGCAGCATACACAGATGTGGCTTCCACTTCTTCGTGGTGGGCCTCGATGGAGTTTACTATCAGTTTGCCTTCTCCATTCTTCCGTGCCAAATTTGCACCTATTATAGCGTGTGTTCCGTCAAACTCGTGATCTACAGCCTTACCAATGTCATGCAATAAACCTGCTCGTCTGGCAATTTCCTGGTCTAATCCCAGCTCTGCTGCTAGGATTCCGCATATCCAAGCTGCTTCGATGGAATGTTGTAACACGTTTTGACCGTAGCTAGTGCGATAATGTAACCTTCCCAGTACTTTTATAAGGTTTGGTGATATGTTGTGAATATTGGTTTCCAGAACTGCCTTTTCACCGATCTTCATCAAAGTCTCTTCCATCTCTTTGGTAGTTTTCGCTACTACTTCTTCTATTCTTCCGGGATGGATTCGACCGTCTGATATAAGCTTTTCTAAAGATAGTCTGGCTATCTCACGTCTTACAGGATCGAAGCAAGAAAGCACAACGGCTTCCGGTGTATCATCTATAATAAGATCTACACCCGATGCCTTTTCGAAGGTTCGAATGTTTCTGCCCTCACGGCCAATTATCCTTCCCTTCATTTCATCTGAAGGAAGAGAGACAACAGATACTGTAGTTTCGGAAATGTGATCAACAGCCATTCTTTGGATCGCAGTAGATAGTATCTCCGCAGCCTTTTTGTTGGCATCCAGTTTCAGTTGTTCGATAGTTAAACGTGCATCGTTAGCTGCTACTTGTCTGGCTTGTGAGATCAGCTCTTCTCGCAGTCTCGCTACTGCTTCTTCACGAGTTAATCCAGCTATTTCGGCAAGCTTGTTTTTCTGCTCGGATATAGTGGTTTCCAGTTCTACTTTTTTCTGGCTCAGTTCATCTTCTTTAGTCTTCAGCTTTCTTTCTTGCTCAGTTAAGTTACTTTCTTTCTTATCTAGGGAGTCCAAGCGCTTGTCCAGAGAACCCAAACGCTCATTATACTTCTTTTCTTGTATGCGGAGTTCTTTTTGGCGTTCCTTAATCTCTTCGTCCATAATCCGCTTCTGTTTGAACCATTCTTCTCTGGCTTCAAGCAGTGCGGCTTTCTTGGCAGTTTCTGCTTCTTGTTTAGCATCTTTTTTGATGTCTTCGGCTATTTGGGTGGCTTGGCTAATAAGCTTAAAGGTGCTGTTACGGCGTGATAGATAAATAACCAAAGCAACCACAAAACCAACTATAACTCCCAATGCAAGTGCAAGGAAGGGATTTATCTGTGGCATATTACAATCCTTTTCGTAATCTATGAAGCCTTGGTAATCCAAGGCGAATTAAAGTGCCCGCAAGAACCGTGTATGCTTGTCCTTTCAAAGCCAAGCATTAAGTGGGTATCTACCTTGTGAGCTTTATGTATCCGAAACTGGTCGGCTCGCATGCTACTCATGGCTTGATTCCCGATATTTTATTAGCTTTAATGCAACTCATATCACGAATTCTGCAGGCATTATACCTCAGGAATGATCATAGAGATCATCTGATTCAATCTCTCAAGATCAGAGCTAAGCCCTGTATTCTTCTCGTTTAGTATTAAAACCTGTTCTTGTTGTTGAAGGCAGATTAGCAGCAGCAGCTTGGTAAAATCGAGACCTTCGTAGTTCTGACTAATCTCGATAATCTGGCGGTTTATCTCCTCTGCTATTGTTCTAGTACGCTGAGGATCATCACTGCGAAGACGAAAGCGTCTTCCAAAAATCTCCACTTCAACCGATTGCATGTATTATTCCCCACCCTCAATCAGGGGGAATATGCTGTCAATTTTCTTAATTGCGCCTTCAGCCATACTTTCAAAACCGGAAAGCATTCTTTGAAGGTCATTGTATCTTGCTTCCAAAGCGTTAAACTCGTTTTGTAAAGCGTTAAGTTGATCTGTTTGATTAGCACTTATCTGGCTGCTCTCTTCAATCTGGCTGAAGAGCTGAAAGTTTTCTTCCGTAAGTTGAGCATTCTGGGCTTCCAATTCTTCGATCTTCTTTTTGTCTAAAGTGTATTGATCTATCAGTTTCTGAATTTTGTCGGTTAAGTTTACAACGTGACTTTCCATTTTTTACCTCATGTTTATTTGCCAAGTTTCCTTAAGCATCGTTATTACGGATTCAACAAGATGATCTATGCGTTCATCTGTCAATGTTTTTTCTAAGTCTTGGAATCTAATATGAATCGAGAGGCTTCGTTTACCCTCGGGTATCTGCTTGCCTCTATATTCATCGAACACGCTAACATCGCTGATAATAGAGCGATCCAAGCTCATAATGCCATCCCTAATGTCTCGATACAATACGCTATCATCAATCAGGAAAGATAAGTCTCTGGTTACCGATGGATAGCGTGGGATGGGCTTGAATTTCAAACTGATATTCCTACAAAGTTCTACAATTCTGTCTGCATCAAGGTTTATTAGCCACACATCTTGCTTCAGGTCTATCAGGTCTATTCCAAAAGCCTCAGCAATTTGAGCACTCAGCTTTCCAAAATAGGCAATCTCCCTGTCATTATGTATATAACTATAGCCCTCACCTGATACCAAGAAAGGTTTGTTAACCGCTGAAACTGTGCATCCAGAAATGCCAAGCAATTCTAATAGCTCTTCAAGCAGTCCCTTGGCATGAGATAATCCCAGCTTTACTGCCTTATCTTGCCAATGCTCATCTCTATCCACACCGGTGATAACCGCGCTTAATTGAACAGGCTCTACATGCTTATCATTTTCTAACAAGTAAGTCTTACCCAGTTCAAAGAGCTTAACGTTCTTTTCACCATGATTGATGTTGTAGGCAAGATTTATCAGCAACTGCGGTATCAAAGATGTGCGCATAACGCTCATGGCACTGCTTTGGGGGTTGCGCAGAGTGATCATCTTCATCTCGGGATCATTGGCATTATAGCCAAGCTTTTGCATCAAAGCAGCATCGGTGAAGCTGTAATTAAGAGTTTCGTAACACCCACGAGATACCACATAATCAGTCATCTGACGCTTTATCCGGTAGGCATGCCTGTCCATTATGCTGGGTTGAACTTTGCGGGCAGGTGCGGCATCATAACCGTCCAATCTGGCTAGCTCTTCTATGAGGTCTATCTCGCGTTCAAGGTCTACCCGATAGGGAGGGATACTGAAATATAGGGTATGAACGCAATCTGGCAGTTCGGTGAATTCGGTTACTCCACGTTTCATCTCTTCGCCATGATGACAAAATACGTCCTCTATACTGGCAATCTGTCCGGGTTTCCAATTTCCATATTGCAAGAAACTTAACCCAAGCTTACCCAAAAAGTCCATTATCTTGTCCCCGTCCATGTAGTAACCAATTACTTGCTCATACCGCTTAGGTT
>DIMZ01000189.1:7679-8393 GCA_002425825.1 Cloacimonetes bacterium UBA5553
TTGGACTTTGCCAGTCATCATGCACAGTAGAACACATTGTGGCATTGGCAAGCTCGCAAATAAGCTGCGCAGCCCGCAAAGAAGCAGCTTCTACAGTATATTCGCTTAGGTGTCTTTCAAAACGGTAGGACGAGTCGGTGCTAATCTTGTGTTTATAGGATGTTTTGCGAATTGAGCCAGGCTCAAAGGCTGCACTTTCCAGCACAATACTGGAGGTTTGCTGCGATATTGCAGATATCTTTCCGCCCATAACGCCTGCGAGTGCTGAGGGCTTTTCACCATCGGCAATCACTAATTCATCTCCATCCAGAACATAGCTTTTAGAGTCCAGACTAATGAATTCTTCTTTGTTTTCAGCAGTTCTGATTACAATTGCGGGTATCAGTTCATTGGCTATGGGTGCCAATTTATTATAATCAAAAGCGTGCAACGGGTGACCCTGTTCCAGGAGAACGAAATTGGTAATATCTACAAGGTTGTTAATTGGGCGCAATCCAGATATTATAAGACAGCTCTTAAGCCAAAGCGGTGATTCTTTTATCTGAACGTTGCTAAACATCCTGGCAGTATACCTGGGACACAAGTCTCTGTTTTGGTTAATAAGCTTAAGAGGTA
The DNA here is from genome assembly GCA_002425825.1 of Cloacimonetes bacterium UBA5553. GTDB lineage: Bacteria > Cloacimonadota > Cloacimonadia > Cloacimonadales > Cloacimonadaceae > Cloacimonas. The sequence continues at coordinate 8,295 of DIMZ01000189.1, forward strand.
GTTCCGACTGTGTAGAAACAGGTTCCGGCAGCTTTACTTCCGGAATACGCAAGGGTCGGTTCAGCTTTGCAGAAAGGTCTCTGGCAATGCCAATGTAGC
>DIMZ01000188.1:0-3099 GCA_002425825.1 Cloacimonetes bacterium UBA5553
AAGCCGAAAAAAAGCTTTACAGAATTGGGACTATTTGTAGCTTGTCAATTCGTGTAATAATCGAGAAGATCAGAAAAGATAAAAACCATAAGGAAAAGCTATGAAGAAGTTTTTGCTAATGCTCTTAGCCCTAATCATAGTTGGGCTCTTGGCGGCGAAGGTCGATCTAAATACGGCTACGCTTGCTGAGCTTAGGCAGCTGCCAATAACAGCAGCGCAAGCAAAAGACATCTATGAGTATCGGGAGTTTATCAAAATGTTCAATAACATTTTTGAACTGCGAGAAATCCCATCCATAGACCAGAAAACTCTGCTAACCTTACGTCCCTTGGTGGTGGTATCCTTGTTTCAGGAAACCGATGAAGTGGCGTTAAGACGAGAAGAGATACGAGATTTATTAGAAAGACTGGATAGCAATGAAGGGTCTTCTGAAGGTATGGCAGATGTTTGGGAAGATTATTTAATGACTCCCCAAAACATAAACCGCATGCATTTCGATGATCTGATTAGCATTCCCAATGTATCCGGTGTGGACGCTGTAGCAGTACTAAGACGGGTAGCCAGAGGTGATACCATATCCGATGCGAGAGACCTGCGCAATTCACAGGGTTTGTCGCATTATGGCTATACCAACCTTCGTAGTTATGTTTACTACAAAGAGCCGCCGGTTAAGAACCGCCTGATGTGGGATGCACAAATGGAGTATAAAACCCGCTACTTTGAAGAGGGTCAATACGACATGTTGCGCGAAGATTTTACTCGCGACTATCAAACCGGAACGGTGCCACAGCGTCAGGACTTGTCTTATTGGGGCTATTTCGGGTTGGATAAGCTTGATCCGGACATTATGATGAAGCTGCGCGCCAGATATGGTAATAACTTCAAGCTTGGCATTATGACCAATAAATCAAAGGGCGAAAGCAGCCTGATGAGCCAGAATACCAAAGAACTGATAAACGACTCCAAGTGGTTTGCCGGATATGAAAACACCGACATGCCGGGCTTGGATAACTCACGCTTAAAGGTTTATCTCGGTAATTACCGGGCAACCTATGGTGAGGGTTTGGTGATGGAAAACACCGATTATTATAGCTCTCGCAAAACCGGCTTTGGATTCAGCAAGCGCATTTTGGGCATCACTCCCGATTTGTCTCGCACACAGGAGTTCTCACTAAAGGGCGGGGCAGTGGAATACACTCACCCCTTGTTTGGTGTTTCTGCTTTTGTTTCGCAGGATGATAAGGATGCCATTGTGTATATAAACAAAGATGGCAGCCCTGTTAAGCGTGACGAATACGGCAATGATGTGTTTACCGATACTGATCCTACTTCCAATAATTATAATAAACAATACTACCTGTCCACAAACGGCAGCAGAATGTATAACTACGATAATGGCAATCCGGTAAGTGCAAACAAGAACAAAGTGTTTAGCTATGTGGTTCNNTTCCAACCATACGCTGGGACAACGACGACCTGATGGCTGCCGAAGCCTGGTTTAATAAAGAACTGTTGTCTGCCGGGCCTTATTATAATCCCTATATTAATCTTGCCACCCGTAAAGACGTATTGCGTGAAAAACTGTGGGGAACTCACCTTCAGGTTAATCCCTTTATTGGCACGAAGCTTGGGTTCACCACTTATACCGCATTGTATGATAATGCTCATTTCGTGGTTCCAGGCTACAGCGATATGATAAAGACCCTGCTTCGTTCATCGAGCGACCATGATAAGCTGCGCAAAGCAATGAACGCAGAAATCAGTGCCATGTACAGCACTCAGACAGATTCATATTCGCGTGATTATCGCCGTGTTATCGGTTTTGATGGTCAAACCGTTATCGGTAACACTTCCATTCAGGGTGAGTATGCCGAGCTTTCGGTTAACGGGGATGATTTCAAGCTGGGTGATGACCCCAAGGCATACCTTGCCTCTGCTCATACTCAGTTCGAAAACCTGTATTTTATCACCCTATTCCGTCACATGGATCTTGATTTTGACAATCCATATAGCAATAGCTTTGGAGAAAGAGAACGATACGATGGCACGATGTTCGACGGCAATGTATATTCGCTTACTAATTCTTCTATTGCTGATCTGTACCTGAACTCAAATCAGGCTCAGCCGGAACGTGGTGTGTATTTTGAAACACGCTACAAGTTCAATAACAACTTCACGGTTGGCCGCAGCTACATAGACATCTTTGAGCGTATGGCTGATCACAGGCGTACAGTTCGCTTCCAAAGTGAACTTGAGTTTCGTCCTCTGTATCAGGTAAGCTTGAGGCTGAGGTATAAGAACCAGATAAACAGGTTTGAAGACTTAGCCGATAGAGGCATCTCCAAAACCAACGAATACACCATGGCAGTCCGTACCTTCTTGTCCAATAGAGACTTCCTGGAACTTGAGTATCGTTATAACACTGTTAAGTCTCCGCCTTATCTGTCTATCACCAATACCGCTGCACCGGGTAACAATAACGGCACAGCCGGTCAAACCCTTATGATTGGTGACTACATTGCTGCAAACTATACACATAACTTCAGTAGATCACTAAAAGTGCAAGGCTCTTTCCTGTATTGGTTTGGGCATGGCATATCACATTGGGATTGGGAAGATATGGAGATAGACTTCATGGGTGAGAAGGGCTCAAAGGCTTGGGTTGCTATCACCAGTCGTATATCTCAGAATCTGTATATGAACATCAAGTTTAAAAACAAGACTTATCAAGATAAAGAAATGCGTATCCGCAGATATAATAGTCCGACTGACCCGGCTATGGCAGGTCGTCCCATATATCTGGACAGAGTTGAACACAGCGAAAACACCATTCGCTTTAGCTTAGATTATCGCTTCTAACGTGGAGGAAAACATGTTATCAAATAAATCGATACTACTATTAATACTGCTTATTGTTGCTTCGGCACTCTCTGCCTGGAGCATAACCGATAGCTATTTTGGCAACCGTCCCGGTTCGATGGATGCACGTATCTATGCCATGGGAAGCGCAGGCACTTTTAACAAAGTGGGTGTGTTTGGCATTGCCGATAACCCGGCTAATCTAACCCTTATGGAAAAGCAATATGGCTTGTCTGTAGA
>DIMZ01000188.1:3126-9870 GCA_002425825.1 Cloacimonetes bacterium UBA5553
CGTGCTCGTCCCTTCTGGAGTCAGTTTGACTACTACATAGATGACGCAGTTTACAGCTCGAACATTAATGCTTATGACAACTTTGCTGGCTCTGGCTTTGCTGCTCACAGGTTTGGTGCATTTGGTTTGGGTGTGGGATTATACCACAAACCCTCAATGAACTTCGACTCGGACTATGCCGAGGATGTGCGTAATAACTTTAATACCAACGATGACCAGTATGCCAAACAGATTGCCCTGAACTCAATTGTAGGCGAAGGCACTGTGTATAAAAGCGGTTTAGCTGCCTCGTTTGCCTATAAGCTTGGCGATTATACAGACCTGAACTTAGGCGTTGACTATGGCATGTTGGACGGTGATGTCACCAATGAAAAGAGCATCCGCTGGACAGACTTTGCCCGCAATGCCGTAAGCCCACATCATCTTCCCGATATGACTCAGAAATACGACTATAGCATTAGCGGTAACCAGATGAAGATAGGTGCAGCAGCACAGGTTAACAAGCGTTTTGGCATTGGTGCTACCTACACCATGAAAACCACCTTGGACAAAGAAGGCAATTACTACTACAAGCGTGATGCCTATCGTAATACTGCTGTGGACAGCGTTAATGTAAACTTCAAAGAAGATTACATCATGCCATCAGAGATTCGCGTAGGTTTCTCATACACCCCACGTAACGTGATGCGCACGGTGTTCAATATGGATATTGAATATGTGAAGCAGAGCGAGATTCACAACAGATACGATGACGTGGTCAATTTCTATGCAGGCGTTGAGCACCATGTGGTTAACCGCATTCCCTTCCGCCTTGGCTTCCAGGCGGTGAACAACCAGTTCATTATAGCAGAGCAAGCCTTTGACCTCAGCAACAACCTTATCACTGTGTATTACGTAAACAGAGTGCTAAATCCGATGATTACCGCCGGAAGTAGTATTCAGCTTGCCAGACAGGTAGTGCTTGACCTTGGCTTTGGCTATACATGGCGCGAGTATGATGCTGTAGATATGTTTGGTGATGCCTATTATAATGATAAGCAATACACTGGTGCCAGTAACAACAGTGCCAATATCTGGACAAACCCTCAGTATGTAAACCTGATTACCCGTGGCTGGGACAACCCAGACAAGGTGCGTGAGAACAACATTTCTCTTAATGCCGGAATATCTTTTACTTGGTAACGATTATGAAACAGATAGCCATAATTCTCTTTGTATTGCTTGGGCTGTTTAGCTTAGGCTATGCAAAAGACCTGAGACTGGACATCATGTTTTCGAATGATGTTCATGGCGGTATCGACCGTGCTCAGGCAACTTTCATGAATCCTGAGTTTCCGCCCCAGCTTGGTGGCGGAGGTTCTGCTGCCACACTAATCAAGCATGTACGTTCCTTAGGGGATAAACATCGTGACAGCGTTTTGCTTGATGCGGGTGACTTTTTCCAGGGACGTCCTGTGGGAACGGTTACCAAAGGCGTGGCTGTAATTGAATACATGAATGCCATCGGATATGATGCCATGACAATTGGTAATCACGAGTTTGACATTCCCCAGGATGAACTGGTACCTACCCTGCAGCTTGCTAATTTCCCAATTCTTACTTGCAACGTGATAGAGCGTAGCACGGGTAAGATTCCATGGTATGCCACTCCCTATGTAATACTTAACCGCATGGGACTAAAGATTGGCGTTCTTGGCTTTACTACCACCGATACCGAAAAGATGAGCTTCCCCGATAACATTAAGGAAGTGAAGTTCCTATCGGAAAAAGAAGAAGTGGCCAAGTATGTGAAGATACTACGCGAAGAAGAAAAGGTAGATATAGTAATCGTACTCGGTCACGCAGGCTTGCCCTATAACATCGAAAGCACTTATCTAAGCCGTTATGATGCCAAAGGTAATCCATTGCATGAAAAGCGTTATGCCGTATGGGGTTATGATGCTCAAGAANNAAGAGATTGCCCGCGAGGTAGAGGGAATAGACCTCTTTATCGGTGGTCACATGCACAGGGGCATCCCCAAGCCGTGGATTGATCCCGTTACGCATACTATGGTTATTCAGGGCTATGCCTATGGCTCAAATCTGGGTTGGATTACCCTTACTATTGATCCCGAAACGAAGACTATCACCGGTTATGAAAGCCCCGCTCTTCGCGAAGGCAGTATGATAACCCTGTTTGAAGACCAGTTTATCCCCGATGAAGAGATTAGCCAGACCATAGCTGCTCAAGTGGAAATAGCTGAAAAAGGTATGGATGAGGTTGTCGGCTATGCAGGCGTTTATCTTTCCAGAACCAATGTAGATGCTCAATCCCCGATGGGAAACACCATCGTTGATGCCATGCGTTTTGCCGTTAATGCCGATTTCGCCTTCCTGAATTTGGGTGGTGTGCGAGCAGAGATTAAGAGCGGACCGGTAACCTACAGGCACATATTCGACGTTATGCCCTTTGACAACATGGTAGTTAGCTTCACCTGCACGGGTGAGTTCCTGAGAAAGGTTATCGAAACCCGTGTTGAAGGCGGCAGAGCTGGTATGATTGTGTCCGGTGCAAATGTGATATACTCCAAGAAACGACCCAATTTCGACCGCGTTACCAGCCTTAAGATTGGTGGACAACCCTGGGATCCAAATAAGATATACAGGGTTACCACTACCGACTTTCTTATGCAGGGTAATGCTGGCTTAGGGCTACTTACTCAAGTGCCCGAAGCCGATATCACCTATCACCAGTTAAACTTGCGTGATGCCATCGTGAACTATTTCAAAAGAAATAGCCCAGTCAGGACAAGAATAGATGATCGCTGGAAACGTGACGACAACGCAAGACCTACAGCGGAGATGATGGTAAAATGAAGATAGCCATATTAGTCCACTCCCAAAGTGGTAAAACCCGCAAGTTTGCCGATAGTTTATTCGACAAGCTTAGCTCAAGCGGACATGTAGTTAACCTTTGCCAACTGGAAACCACCAAGCCGGTAAAAGGTGGGAGTGTTCGCGAAAACATGGATATCAGCTTCAACAATCTGCCCAGTGTGCAGGATACCGAGCTGATTCTATTCGGTGGACCTGTTTGGGCATTTGGCCCTTCTCCGGTAATAATAGCAGCCATGCAACAGCTTGGTAACCTGAAGGGCATTGCCGTAATAAACTTCTGCACCATGGGCTTCCCATTCAAGTGCATGGGTGGTAATGCAGCAATAGCCTATATGAACAGAGTGGCTGGCACTTTGGGAGCTAAAGTGCTTACCGGCAGCATTTGCAGCAACATGTTTCGCGATCTTAATGCTCAGATTACATCCGAGACAGAGCGTATAGCCAAGCTGTTATAAACTAAGTAGATATACAAATTACCATACACAGGGTGGAAGCAATGCTTTCACCCTTTTTCTATGGCTCAATGAGGGGAGGCGGAAAGGGCGAAGAGTGAAACTCAGGCACGTCCTTGAACCAATTACGGAAGAATTGCGCATGAAATACGCATCCCATTAGTATTTCATGCGTAATTCATAAGTAATTCGTGCCGGTAAGTAGCAGCGAACTAACAAATATTGTAAGCGAATATAGAATATAACCTGCAAATATCACTTGACTATTAATATAGCATGGAAAAGTTTGATAAAAGATGTGCCCATATATTGGAGGCTAAGTGGAAACAATCAACATTGTAGAATACCAAGCATGCTATGCAAAGGCTGTGGCAGACATGTGGAACCGAAGCAGTTCCGGATGGATGGGCAGAGACTTTAACAGCAGCGAAGACAAAGTGAAAGAAGACGAGGCAAGGGATTCGTTTCATAACCTCTATCTGGCAATATCTAATGAACTTGTAATCGGTTATGCCAAGCTTTCTAAGTATCCGGAAGAAAAGGACGTGGCATATATAGACCTGCTATCGGTGGATCCTAAGTTTCACGGTAAAGGAGTTGGGCGCGATCTGGTGCAACAATGCGTGCTTAGAGCGGCTGAGCTTGGATATGACCGCATAGATTTGTTTACCTGGGCGGGTAATACCAAGGCAATGCCCCTGTATAAGAAGTGCGGTTTCTTTTGGGAGAAGATGGAGACTAATGCCACGCATCTGATGAACTTCTTGCCGATGCTATTGAATAACGAACTCATAAAGCCTTATTTCGAGTATTTTCATTGGTATAACGATAACAAGCGCGAACTGCATATCGTACCTGATGGCAGGCTTCAGGACGGCTTTCAGCTTTATGATTACGCTTGGGAAAAAGATGGTAAACGCCTCGAGATTAGCTTTGAGCGAAGCGGAAGAGGCATTGTTGCCATAAAGACGCCAGACTTTGCCATTAGTACCTTCACCGAAACAGCCAAGCCTGTGTTTGGTGATAAATATAAGATTAAATACTGGTTGCAGAACTTTGGCTCCGGGGCACTGGAGGTAGAGCTGAAGGGCGAGGATGACGCCGAGGTAGTTTATAGCTTTGCTGCTAAGCAAACTTTGGAGAATGAAGCTGAGTTTGAAGCCGAATGCTACATAAAACCCACTTTGAAGTACTTGCATGAATGGGAGACTTGTCCGGGAATAACAACCATACTTAGCATAAATGGCAAGCGATTAAGCCTGAAAACCGGATTATTTATTAAGTTCCCCATGTCTGCTGAGTTCAGGATGGTTAACGGTCTGGTGTTCCCCGGGCGCAAAGAGCCTTTATTCCTGAATGTGCAAAACCATTTTGATGTTCCATGTGCTTATCATCTGGAGTTCCCTGAAGATGACTGCGTTAGCCTGCTAAAGCGTGAGTATGATATACTGCTAAATGCAGGAGAGCGCAGCAGCCTTGAGATGGAACTATACACCAAAGGGGCATGCCTGTATAACCCAAAGCTGAAGGTTATTGCCCAGCCGCAAGGAAAGCAGGAGATTGAGTTCTATTTAGATAGTCATACTCAGCTCTTTTCACCCAATGGGGTAGATGGTAAGGAACTGAGAAATATTGTGCAAGTTATAAATGGATACTACTACATGTATTTAGCTAAAACCGGCAGCAAGAACTGGGGTGGCTTTAGCTCTCTATATGGCAATAACTTTAATGTCTTGCCCCCTCAAATAGGGCTGCCATATAGTGAGGAATTTGATACCAGCTTGCCTGAAGAATACAAGATTGAACAAGAAGGCAACGTGATAGCACTAAAGACCCGCTTTTGCTCAAAAGACATTCCAGGAGTGGAGTTTGGCTTTTGCTACAAGCTCTATCCCAATGGTTTGATGGAGGCTTTCATAAGGGTTATTAGNNCCGATAGAGACCTGTTTGCCAAACTGAAAGTGGGAATGGATGAGCATATGCTTTGCTATGAACACCATGGCAAGATTGTAAAGGTGAGCGAAGATCAGCCCGGGATTGACATAAATGATATGGACAGAGACAGCCTGACTGGCAATTGGCTTTTCTCGCAGACAGATGATTCATACTCGGCTATTATCTGGAATCCAGAATATCCCGCTAAGTTTGGTAAGTATTGGCTTACCTGGGAACTGGACATGCGCAGGATTGCCAGGCAAGAAGGTGGGGAACTGCTGTTTGCACGTATGTTCCTGGATGTATTCCGCAATTGTTATCAGGTGCGTAATGTTGCCTCTGGTATGCGTAAACATGCAGAGGTGCTATTGCCAAGCTTAGAACTACAGGTGAACGAAGGTAATCCAATTCTTAGCCGTTCATACACAGCAAAGCTAATTCAGAAACTGGATAGAAGGCTGAAAGGTAAGTTCAGCTTGCAGTCCCTTAGCATTGGCGAAGATAGCAAGACAGTAACTGATGAAGACAACGCGCATGAGCTAAGCTGGCAGATAGATAAGCCAAACGCAACGCAGATGGAAGAGATAAGCTGCATGGCAGAATTTGCAAACTATTGCATCACCCGTAAGCAGCTTGGTTTCTTTGCCAGTGGGGAAGTTAAGAGCTATTGTAATGACGAGTTCTTAGTATTAGACAATGGCACTATTAGCATACACGCTGCCAGCAATCCACGCTTGCCAACCTTGCTATCACTAAAGTATAAAGGTATAGAATTGCTGGATTCTGGCTATCCTGATTTTGGACCAAAGTCTTTTCGTAATCCGTTCATCGGCGGTATAAACATTCTTCCCGGGCAGATTAACTTTGAGGCATTGAAGTATGAAAAGCACAGCACCGATGCAGTATCGCTGCAAGATCAATTTGGCAATAAGTGGCATGGCTTGCAGATTGTTACCGAGATTAGTGAATATGAACCCTTAAAGGGCTTGTGCTATCGTCAATGCTTTGTGATGCATCCTGGTATTCCGGTATTGGTAATGCTTGCCGAAATCATAAAGGGAACAGGTTGGCGCAGCTTTACATATATGCGCTTTAACTACTGGTGGAAGCATGAAAGCGGCATCCGGGATGCAAGCTTGCTGTATCAAGACAATAGTGACAATTGGCAAAGTCTGGAGACAGGCGGGGAGCAGCTTGGGCTGAGCAACTTCATGAAACTAACTGCCTACAAGCATGTAGATTGTGATGTTTATGCGCAGTTGTGCCATATAAGCAAGGCCAACCATAACATATACATAGACGACTTAGTAGTGCATGATGTATTCTCTGCCTACGACCAGATTACAGAAACCGGTAGGCACTGGCTACTTCCACACTTCATGGTATTAACCCCGCAATTGCTATCACATGATAGCCTTAGTGCATTGCTAAACCTTATGTTTAGCGAGCTGACTTAAGAGATATTTCTAATATATAGGAG
>DIMZ01000188.1:9884-15721 GCA_002425825.1 Cloacimonetes bacterium UBA5553
GTTATTAAAACTTTGAACAAGACCTACCCCAATGGGGTTCAGGCTCTAAAGGACTTTAGCGTTACAATTGGTAATGGCATGTTTGGGCTCTTGGGGCCAAATGGGGCAGGTAAATCCACCCTGATGCGCACAATCGCCACCTTGCAGGATGCAGACAGCGGTAGCATTACACTTGGCGATGTGGATGTGCTGAAGCAAAAGAATGAAGTACGCAAGGTGCTTGGTTACTTGCCACAGGACTTTGGCCTAGACCCGCGAGTTCCCGCTGAGGCAATGCTAAATCACTTTGCCATTCTGAAGGGGATATCCAGCACAACTGAACGCAAGAAGCTGGTAGAAAGCCTCTTGGTTCAAACCAACTTGTGGGATCAGCGCAAGCAGAAGCTGGGTGGCTTCTCAGGTGGTATGCGTCAGCGTTTTGGCATTGCTCAGGCACTGCTTGGCAATCCCAAGCTGTTGATAGTGGATGAGCCTACAGCTGGTCTTGATCCTTCGGAGCGGGTTCGCTTTCACAACCTGCTTTCTGATATCAGTCAGGACGTTATTATCCTGCTTTCTACCCACATTGTGGATGACGTTAGCGATCTGTGCACAAACATGGCTATTATAAACCAGGGCGAAGTTCAATACTGCGGTGAACCTTTATCGGCAATAGCCTCTATGCAGGGAAAGGTATGGAAGAAGATTATAGCCAAAGACGAGTTGGATGCTTACTCCGAACGCTATCTGGTGTTATCGTCCAAGCTATTTGTGTTTAAGCTTGCCTTGCGGGTTTATAGTGAAAATGACCCCGCAGATGGATTTGAACTTGCCGAAGCCCACCTGGAGGATGTTTACTTTCACCACATAGGTGCCCAGTCGCTAATCAAGTAAGGAGGAGCCTATGTTTTGGAAAGTATTTGCTTACGAGCTGAAGTATCGGTTGGGTCTGGTTTCCTCCTGGATATATCTTGCTTTTAGCATTGGGATTGCATACCTTGTGGCAATTGTTTCAGGTGGAGCCTTTGAAGGCATCGGCGTTTCAGCGGGCAAGGGTGGCGAATTCACATATATAAATAACCCCCTAAACATTAGCACATTTGTGGTAGCTATCTCGTATATCTGTACTATAATCTTTGCTGCTATCTTCGGCAGTAGTGCAGTGCGCGACTTTGAGAACGGCAGCTATGAGATTTACTTCACCAAGCCAGTCAGTCCTCGAACTTATCTATTGGGAAAGTTTGCCGGCTCGTTTGCTGCTGCCTTGATGCTGGTTTTTGGGGTTATAGCAGGATTAGCCCTAGGTTTTGCTATGCCATTTCTGGCAAGCTATAAGATTGGGCCTCACATGCCACTGGCATATCTGCATGCCCTGATTTACTTCGCCATTCCCAATCTCTTTGTGCTTGGCACGCTGTTCTTTTGCGTTGGTATCCTTAGTCGCAGAGTGATAAACAGCTACATGGCAGGTATAGGTGTGTTCATTGCATATATGCTGGCGGGAACACTATCGGGGGATGTGGAAAAGATTACTTATGCTGCGCTATTAGACCCCTTTGGCATCATAACTGCAAGCTCTGTAACCCGCTATTGGACTTCAGTGCAAAGCAATACCCAATACCTAAGTTTGAATGGTCTTATTGGCTGGAACCGCCTAATCTGGCTAAGCATGGGTATTGGCATAATCTTGTATGCATTTTACAAGTTCGATTTTGTAAGCCAATTAAGCTCGGGCAAGGCAAAAAAGACCAAACAGATGATACAAGCAGCACCGCTAACCGAGCATAATTACTTTAGCAAAGTGCAGCCCAAGCCCTATAACTCTGCCCAGCAGTTCTTTTATCTATGCTGGTATGAATTCAAAAACATAGTGTTCAACCGCACCTTTCTGGTAATAATGTCCATCTTTGCCTTGTTCCTGTTCATTACAGCCACGCAGATGATTGGCAACATCTATGGCACACAGACGCATCCTTTAACAAGTCAGGTATTAGCTGCTTTGGCGGCTAACTTTTACTTATTTGGTCTAATCATCAGCACTTTCTACGCCGGTGACCTGCTTTGGCGCAATAAAGGCCTGAAGATGAACCAACTTATCGATGCCAGCCCCCACCACAGCTACGTAAGCTATTTCTCCAAAATGGGTGCCATATTCATGATGCAGTGGGTGCTGCTAATCACCATTATGCTGGTAGGTATGTTTGTGCAGGTATCAAAGGGGCATTTCATGCTGGAGCCGGGCCTATATATCAGTGAGCTGTTCTTGTCTCAATTTATTGGCTTGCTGCCAATAACGCTTATGCTCTTCTTCTTTGGCATGGTAACGAACAACAAATACACAGGCTATATCGCCATGATAATGTTCTATGCGGTGCTTATTGGGCTGGGCACTCTCCAGATTAACCATCCGCTGTTATCGTTCAATTCTGGCGAGATATTCTATTCGGAGATGAACGGCTACGGCAGCGCAATTCCACGTTACCTGATTCGCAAGGCATATTGGCTGCTTTTCTGCGGAGTGCTTAGCTTTATCGGCTTCAAGTTTTGGAATAGGGGAGTGGACACAGACTATCGCACCAAGCTAAAGCGTATAAAAGTAAACGGCTTTGATTCAGAATGGAAGTATGCCACAGCCTGCTTTGTAGCCTTTACAATGCTGGGTGGATTCCTGTATTACAACATGAACATCCTGAATGACTACACCAGCCCCAGAAAATGGAAAAAGCTGCAAGTGCAATACGAAAAAGAATACAAACAACGGCTAATGGCTTTGCCCCAACCCAGAATTAGCGATGTATCCCTAAAGATAGACATTTTCCCCCGTAAGCGCAAGATGGACGTAGCCGGTTCATACTGGCTGGTTAATCGCAACTCAGCACCCATAGACACACTGGCAATGTTTTATGACGATAAGTATATAAAGGAAAAGCTGATATTCAATAAACCCGTGGAACTTAAGCATGAAGATAACGACTTTGGCATATATCTGTTTGCATTAAAAGAGCCTCTTGCCCCGATGGACTCCATTAAGCTGGATTTTGCCTTTGTGCACAAGCCAACAGGCATACAGGACTCCGGCTCTGGCTCGGAAGTGATGTATAACGGCACCTTTTTCCATAACACGATGTTCCCCTCATTTGGTTTNNGAAAAAGGGACTGGAGCCAAAGCTAAGAATGCCCGCTATTACCGATAGCTCTCAATATAACAATTCCTATGTAAGCAGCGATTCAGATTACGTTCGCTACGCTGTGGAAATAAGCACCGATGCCGATCAGATTGCCTTTGCTCCCGGAGACCTGCTGGAAAGCAGAACCGATGGTGGACGCTATTATGCCCGTTATGGCAGCAGCGTTCCTATCTTAAACTTCCTTGCCTTCGTTAGTGGACGTTACGAAAAGGCTACTGCGAGCTATAAGGACAAGCAGATAGAGATATATTACGATAAAAAGCATCATTACAACATCGAGTCTATGCTAAGCTCCGCTAAAAGCTCACTGGAGCATTTCAGCGAGAACTATATGCCCTATCCGCATAAGGCACTCAGGATAGTGGAAGTGCCTTATGTTGGCTTTGCCCAGTCCTTCCCCGCGCTAATCCCCTTTTCCGAGAACGTGGGTTTTGTAGCCAAAGTGAACCCCAAAGATGAGACAGCAGTGGACTATCCATATCAGATTACCTCTCACGAGATTGGGCATCAATGGTGGGCTCACACGGTTATCGGAGCTAATGTGCAGGGTGCAACCCTATTCTCCGAGTGCTTTACGGAGTATTCATCGATGATGGTGCTAAAAGAGAAGTATGGTGCCGAAAGATTACGCCGTTATCTGCAATATGTACATGATAACTACTTAAGCGGTAGAAGCTCTGAAACAAGGGAAGAACAGGCACTATATCTTAACGAAAACCAGGGCTATCTGAACTACAGCAAGGGCACTCTGGTGATGTATGCCTTGCAAGATTACATTGGCGAAAAAGCCGTGAATGACGCCATGGGAGCTTTCTGCCGGGACTTTGCCTATAAAAGCAATCCCTTCCCGCTATCTACCAACGTCTTGCCCTATCTTAGAAACGCAGCTCCCGACAGCCTGAAGTATCTTATCACCGACCTGTTTGAAACCATCACCATGTATGACAACAAGATACTAAGTGCCAAACAGAGCTATGATAAACAGGCTAAAGTGTATAGAACCGATATCACCTTTAGCACCGATAAAGCCAGATACGATGGACGCGGTAACAAAAGCAGCATTCCCGTGGCGGACTATCTGGATATCGCTATCTACGATGCCAAAGAAACCAAACGCCTTGCCGGCAGCACAATACGCGTAAATGGCGGGGAGCAAAGCATTAGCATTGCATCCAAAGAGAAACCCGGTAAGGTGATATTGGATCCATTCTTTAAGATGATAGACCANNCCGCAAAGATAACATCAAGGATGCTGGATAGGGGAATGAATAAGTCTCAACCCCTCTATGGAGTGATGTCGTAAACAGTAACGTATCTACAGGAGGAACCAATGAGAAAACTATTTATGTTGGTGGTTTTTACCATATTAGGGCTATGTGCTACGTATGGTGTAGTCTATGTGCCTTATGATTGCGCATATCCTTGTGAAACTATCAAGATTTCGGTGTTGCCGAGTTCAAATCCTGTGCCTACAGCGTGGGTAGCTGCGGCAACAGTTATCCCCGGAGTAGCCAATGATGGCTATGTCGAGGTGGACTGGATGCAATTACTTGATCTTGATGCAGATGGCATTGTAGTACAGGAAAATCACTTCAACTCAAATGGTATGCTATCAACTGATTTGGGTGGGTTGTATTACAGATGGTTTCCACCTGGTGATTATCACGTCCCCATAAGTAACTCAATTGTTAGCAACGGCTTACTGAGGATTGATGTAGGGCAAATGCCAAACTATGTTAGCCATTGGTGGCTACCCAGGTATGTGGGCATCCCAGGGCACAGATATGCCTTAAAGATGCGCTTCCGGGTGCATGGGCATATTGGTGTACAATTGGGCTGTGACTTTTGGGCAAATACCTACTCCACTAATGCGGAGGATAATTCTGAGGCATGGCTTTCTGATTGGTATGGCGATACCAACAGTGAGTTTATTGAGATTACTTCGCCCTTACCGCCGGAAGAGAGAGTTTGGTTCGACCGCAGTCACTATGGGTTTTACAACAACGGTCAATTCTTTGTTTCACGTGAGCTTGTGGAGTATATTGGAGCTACGCAGGTTNNATTCCCATGACTCTAGTTGGTAATAGGTATGTTGTTAACAGAAACCAGTACTTGCCCAATGCTCAGGTATATTGCTTCAGAGCTACAAATCCGATTGTAACAAGATGGATACCCCATGCTATTATTGATCACTTACAGCATCCCAGTGACGCAATTGATAATGGTATAGGAGGTTATAATTTCTACACAATGCCTACGGCAACAGTAAGCAACGACGAGGTAATCCAATTAAGTGACACATTTGATTGTGTAGTTCAACTTAGCGCTAACAACATATGTAATATCAGCTCAAGTAAGCCTGATGCCAGAATAAGCCAAGTTCTATTCTATGATATCAAGGGGAGAAAAGTATATTCATATACTACCGAAGCAACAGAGAGCCAAGCGTTGCTTTGTGTGCCATTGCCCAAAATGCCAGTTCAGATGCTGCTTGTAAGGGTAAGCACAAACACTGGAGAAAGTGTGCTTAAGAAGCTTACTCCGCTGCCTTAAGTTACTTGTATTTGTTTAGGTTAGGCTTATTTGCGTAAGCACTTAAGCCTATTCACTCCAATATATCCATTGTACCTGTCACATTACTTGCTTACATTGCACTATCATTGCAGGTTT
>DIMZ01000218.1:0-765 GCA_002425825.1 Cloacimonetes bacterium UBA5553
TATCCCTATTTATCGTAATTTTATAGTCGAGAGCCCCACTGCAACCAACAAGATAGCGATGATGTAGAATCTTGTTACAATCTTAGTTTCATGGATGCCCTTTAATTCATAATGATGATGCAGGGGAGCGCAAAGAAACACTCTTCTGCCTTGACCATACTTTCTTTTAGTCCACTTGAACCAACTGCGCTGCAGTATCACGCTCATAGTTTCGGCAACAAAGATCATGCCAATAATCATGAAGAATATCTGCTCTTTCAACAATACTGACACTACAGCCAATATGCCACCTAGAGTAAGCGATCCAGTATCTCCCATAAACACTTGGGCAGGATAGCTATTGAACCACAGAAAGCCGATAAGAGTTCCGATTAATGCACTAATGAACACTGTAAGCTCGCCGGCATTGTAGATATATTCCAAGTTCAGGTATTCCGCGGCAATAAAGTTGCCTTTTAGATAGCTCATAACCCCCAAGCCTAAGGCTGCAAAGGCAAGTGTCCCGGCTGATAGTCCGTCCAAACCATCAGTTAGATTCACCGCATTAGAAGTGCCCGTGATTAGTAAAACCACAAATGGTATGAACAACCAGCCAAGCTCTATGTACATGTTTTTTATGAAGGGTATCTGCAAGGCGGTAATTGAATCTCCCACCGAACTGCTATAATAGATAGCAAGAGTAAGAATTAGACCAACTGAAATCTGCCCCCAAAGCTTGTACTTAGGGATAAGACCCTTTTTGGCTTTTACAAAGTTCTTTAGATA
>DIMZ01000218.1:816-8176 GCA_002425825.1 Cloacimonetes bacterium UBA5553
GTCGTCTATAAAACCCAATACGCCCAACCAAACAACTGTTAAATACATCATCAGGATAGCAGAATTGGTAAGAATGTTCCACAGCAGCGACGAAATCATAAGAGACACGAGGATTATGATACCGCCCATAGTTGGGGTTCCCTGTTTAAGCCGATGCTTCTCGGGCAGGTCTTCGTCTATGGTCTCCACTGCGGACTTGCGTTTAAGCATTCTAATAAAAGCCGGGCCAACCACCAGAGAGATAAGCAATGCAGTAATAAATGCGCCTATAGACCTAAATGTTACATAGCGCATCACATTGAACACAATACTATAGTTTGCCAAAGGGTATAAAAGATGATACAGCATTAGCAATCTCCTCTAAGCGCTGGAACCAGGTTTTCCAGATGAATCCCATGCGATGCCTTAAGCAGTATGATTGCATCATTATCCATGGTGTGTAATACACCAGAGGATAATAGCTCCTCTGATGTGGCAAAGCTTTGCGGATTAGTGTCGTTCATCCTATGATAATGTTTTGAAAGCTCTCCCACCGTTATCAGTTCAATCAACTGCATCTCCGATAACATGGCACCAATCATCTGATGATATAGAATAGCACTTTCTCCCAATTCCAGCATATCTCCCAATATGGCAATATGTGGATTCTCGGGACGAAGCTGCTGCCAGAACTCCAGTGCCTTCTGCATAGAACAGGGATTGGCATTATAACAATCTATTATCAATAGCCCATTCCCACGTGGCTCCATCTGCATACGCATATCTTGCTTAATTGGCTTCATAAGCGATTCTTGAATGTTTTCAAAAGGAATTCCAAGCTTTATTGCAACAACTATGGCAAATGCTGCATTTATCGCGAAATGGGGCGGTGCATACGGTATAGTCCACTGCCTACCGTTTAGCTTGAAGCTTTGTGATTCAATTGAGCAGGCCTGTTCGCTAATCATATAGTCACAATTTTCGCCATAACCAATTCCGATACCATCGTTTCGGTAACCTTCGAAGCGTGCGTCATCTCCTGGATAAAGTCTAAAAGCCAAAGGCCGCTTGAATATAGCGCTTTTTTCGGCATAAACGCCATCTTCATCGCCCAAAAACTCCAAATGCGATGGACCTATGTTCAAGATCATAGCAATATCAGGACACACCACGTCTGCCAATCTGCCAATCTCTCCGGGATGATTTGTGCCCAGTTCGAACACTGCATATTCATGCTTGGGAAGGATACGTAAAATAGTTTTACATAGCCCAATTATATTATTTTCGTTAAACTGAGTTTTGAGGCAAGGCCTGGCATCTTCCAACACTCTTGCGATAAGCTCCTTACTGGTAGTTTTACCTGTACTGCCTGTTAGGGCTATGCGCTTTGGGGCAAACATTATTAGATACTTGCGGCATAGTTCACCCATAGCATATATGGTGTCTTCCACGTAAGTACATGATTCGTTGTTTACCAGATAATGGTGTTGGTGCACCACTGCGTTCAGTGGTTCGTTCAGTACTGCTTCTATGTAATCGTGTCCGTCAAATCTATCACCCTTTATGGCAAAGAACAGCGAACTTGCTTTGATAGACCTGCTATCTGTAGAAATGTATGTGTAGTGCCTTGGTCTGGTATAAGCTTCTGCTTTACTTGCATCACCTTGCCCAAAAATCTGGTTCAAGAGCGTTGAGTCCACCGGTAACACCAGCTCATTATCGTCTTTAGCGATGTCTGCTGTCCAAGCTTCCAGAGCTAGTTTAGCTTCTTGATAATCATCGAATGGATGCTTTACGCCTTGAATCTCTTGATATGTTTCGTGACCCTTTCCACATATCAGCACCAGATCACCTGGCTGAGCAAGTTTGATTGCAGCATTAATGGCTGTTTTTCTATCCCGAATAATCCACCATGGCAGAAAGAGCTCACTGCTCATCACGATATCATTTATTATAGCTTCGGGAGATTCATTGCGGGGGTTATCGTCAGTTATGATTACTGCATCGCTATGCATCAAAGCAGCTTTTAGCATTAATGGACGCTTACCCTTGTCTCTATTTCCGCCTGCACCAAAGAGGCATATGATTCGTTTATGAGGCAGTTCTTCCACCGACTTTAGCAGATTCTCCAAGGCATCGGGAGTATGTGCATAATCAACGAACACACCAATTCCATGCGGATTTGCTACCTTTTGAATTCTCCCAACAACCGGTGGTACCATTGCGAGAGCAGCTTCTACATCTTGTTTTAATACTCCCATGGCCAATAGTGTTACCGCTGTAAGACCTAAATTCTGCACATTAAAGCTGCCGATAAGTTCGCTTTTTATACACAGAGCATCACTTGCCGATACAAGATCAAAACTGCTTTGAGTAATACCGGTATTAACGTTCTCCTGCCTATAGTCTGCGTTCTCACCGCCTATGCTATAGCACTTTGCATTGCAGGCTTGTAATCTATTGTATATATCCATCCCAAATGGATCTGCTGTATTTATAATGGAGACTGCACCATGTTTGTAGTTACGCTCAAATAGAAGATACTTTGCTTCGCCATAGTTATCCATGGTGCCATGGAAGTCTAAATGATCCCGGCTTAAGTTGCTAAACAGACAATAATCATAGCTGACTCCATACACTCTGTCCAAAGCAAGAGCATGCGAGGAAACCTCCATTACTACATACTCAATACCTCTTTTCACCATCTGGCTAAAAAGAGAATTAAGCTGAATAATGTCTGGAGTTGTGTGATTAGTAGGCTGAGACACTCCATCTATTATGCATCCAAGTGTACCAATCCACGCACATTTATGTCCAAGTGACCTCAACGCTTCATAGATGATAAGCGATGTAGTGGTTTTACCATTGGTACCGGTTATACCTATCAGCTTAAATGGGATAATTTCTGGTAACATTGTTAATCTAGCTATCACAGCCGCAGCTTTACGTGTGTCATTTACGATTATGTGTGGGATGGCTATATTAGGAGGAGTGTTGCAAACTATGGCAACCGCGCCATTGGCAATGGCTTCAGGCACCAGTTTGTGTCCGTCGAAGCTCTCCCCTTTTATACAAACAAACATATCCCCATTGCTTAGCATGCGGTGATCGGTTTGAACCGCCCCCTGCCACGCAGATAGATGACTGGTTCCAACCGCCTCAACCAGAAGCTGATGCTCACTTAATGCAGCCAGTATCTTGTCTATCACAGTGATGCCTCCACAATGCAAACCCCACCCTTCGTTATCTTGCTGCCAGGTAATACGGATTGCTTTCTTACAATTCCNNTCCAGAACCGTTTATCTTTAGCACAATACCGTGCCGGGATGCTTCATTCAGGGCTGATCTAAGGCTAAGTCCGGTTAAACTGGGCATGGTATTTGCCTCTATAGCCGGAACGTTCTTATGTATGCTTGGCCCAATCTTTAGGGTTATGGGGTGATTCCGATCTACCGAAATACCCTCTTTTGGGAACTGATCTACTACTATTGAGGCAGAGTCCGGTCCCTCCACTCTATAGCGGAAGCCATATCTGTTTAGCGTGCTTTCCGCCTGGAAGAGCGACATCCCGGTAAGTTTTGGCATCTTTAGGGATGTTTGCATCAGTCTTTCGTTGTAGGGCAAAATCTGGCAATCTGGCATGAACAGAATATTCTCCACTATCTTTTTAAAAGTGGGAGCACTGCTTGTGCTTCCGTAGTGATAGCCATGGGCAGGTTCGTCATAAAACACTACAATCACCATCTGTGGATCTTCAATCGGAAACATACCTGCAAAAACTGCATTATACTTGTTACTGGAGTATCCTCTGGTTCCTATCACGTTTTTCTGAGCAGTTCCTGTTTTGCCACCCAAACGTATGTAGTCCATCTTGATATGTCTGGCAGTTCCGTAGTCCACCACACCTTGTAAGAAAGATTTTACGGTGTCTGCTGCTGCCTTAGTGGTTACATTGCGTAGCACTGAAGGCTCGAACTGCTCAATTATGCGACCTGAATCATCTCTATATGAATCCACAATAATCGGCTTCATCAGCTTCCCACCATTGGCAATTACACTATAAGCAGCCGCCAGTTGAATGGCTGTGGTGGAGATCGCCTGTCCAAATGATACTGAATGAAGGGTATAGCCATCCCAATTCTGCAGCTTGGCAAAGATACCACTGGATTCACCAAAGAGGTTAAGTGCAGATTTCTGACCGAAACCCAGAGAGATAAATTCCTCATAAAGCCTGGCTGAACCGATCCGTTCGGCAATTTTCGCGATTCCCACGTTGCTGGATTTAACTATTATCTCTCTGGGGTTCAGATCGCCATAATAGTGTGTATCGGATATTACACGCCTGCCAATCTGATATCTACCTGCGGGAATAAGTTCATTGCTACGCACCAGTTTGTTTTCCAAAGCAGGAAGCATGGTAAGCGGTTTCATAGTAGAGCCCGGCTCGAACATAAAACTGGCAGGAATGTTCGATTTTACTCTCACGATGCCTGCGTCATCTTCTTTATCCTCTTTCGAAACTCCCGCAAGGGCAAGGATGCGCCCGGTGTTTGGATCCATCACCACCGCACCGGCATTACTGGCGCTGTATTTCACTAAGCCCTCTGATAGGGCGTTTTCTACTATCTCTTGAATGTTGGCGTCTATGGTTAGCCAAATGTTATACCCGTTTTCTGGCTTCTTTTCGTGAAGATTAGGATATGGTACCCGTTGCTGGTTTGCATCCAGAACAACCTCACGCCATCCGTAGTCTCCGGCTAATAACTTGTCGTAGGTGGCTTCAATACCACAAATACCCGCGAGCTTATAAAGCGAGCGGCTGTTAGTGGCACTATCAAAGCCGTCCGATAACTCACGTACACTGCCCATCAATCTGGCGGCAAGCTTTTCTTTAGAATATATACGCTTCATTGAAGCAAAGCTGTGATTCAGTCCCGGCAATCCATTGGACTTAAATGCTTTTATAATCTTGTCCAATTCTGCTTCACTAATTTTATTGGAAATCTGAATAGAACTGGTCTTGTTGCCCATATTCAGTCTTCTTTGCACAGCTTCATATGTCCNNTACAGATGAATGCTCGGAGATATGCCTGGCAATCTCTTCAAAAGCATTATCTATCGTTTTATCTTCGCGCTTTGCCCAAGACGCTACGGCAGCCCTGTCTATATCCACCTGATAATAACTTACAGAGCTAACCAACAGATTGCCCTTGCTATCCAGAATAGCTCCACGGCGTGGAACAAGTATCTCTTTTTTGGGGACATAGCGTATCCGTCTCGCACCTGCAAAATTAAAGGGGTCCAAAATCTGGATGCTAAAGAGGTATACTACCCAAGTAAGCGATACAAGGCCAAATATAAATATCAGGAACCTAAAACGAGACTTCATGCTAATCTAGTATAATCTGCACGTTCTTGGCTTCTGCTTTTGAGGCTATTAGATCAATAATGCAATAGCTTGCTTTCTCCTGTTTGGGAGATGGCTCATGCACATATATCACCTTTCCAGCTTCCTTTTCTGGTATGAAGTTGCTCATCTCTACCCGCACCAATGACGCAATATGCCTGCCACTGCGCAAGTCATCAAGCTCTACCATCAACTCGGTATTAATGTTTTTCTCGGCATTAAAGGTCTTTTCCAATGCAGATAAACGGCGTGTGTACTGCACTACCCGGTTGTTGTTAAAAAAGCTTAAGAAAACCGTAAGTCCAAAAAGAGCTATCAGGACTATTATCCTTCCTCTCATTATTCCCCCTTTTTGCTGTTAGCATACTTGTTTTTGCCAAATGCCTTAGCTGGTATTGTGGCATCTATTTTTTCCGCAGCGCGTAACTTGGCACTGCGTGCACGTTGATTAATCTGTAGTTCTGCGTCCCCGGCTACTATCGGAGACTTGGTTAGTACTTTTAACTGCTTTTTGTGCTTGCAATTGCATACAATCATTGCCGGTGGGCAGATGCAGCTTTGCGAGGCTAATCTAAAGGCATGCTTTATTATTCTGTCTTCCAAAGAGTGGTAGCTCATCACCACTATCCTGCCACCGGGATTAAGCATATTTATTGCATCCTGAATAGCCGATTCGAGGCATGATAACTCGTTATTAACGTGAATCCGCAAAGCCTGAAATATTCTCACCTTGCTTTTTAGCGATTCCTTGCTGCCAACGCCAACTACGCTTTCTATTATGCGAGCAAGCTCTTTGGTGCTGCTAATCGGCTTGGGTGCGGCTTCTATGGCTTTGGCTATTCGCCGGGCGTTTAGCTCTTCCGAGTAGTCCCTGAAAATCTTGCCCAATTCGTAGCTATCAAGCTCGTTTACGGCATTAAAGGCAGTGTATTGCTGGGCAGAGTCCATCCGCATATCCAGCGGAGCGTCTTTATCGAAACTAAATCCTCGCGCAGCATTATCTAGCTGAAAGGAAGATACACCTAAATCGAACAGAACGCCATCTATGCCCTTCACCTTTCTAAGGGCAAGCTCGGTGCGCATTTGTGCAAAGTTACTCTTTACGAACTCAAACTTAGCATTAGCGTTTTCAAGGGATGCCAATTGCTGACTTGCTGTGGCTATGGCATCTGCATCCTGATCAAAGCAATAAAGCTGTATTCCGGATACAGCGCTCAGCATGGCTGCACTGTGCCCACCCCCACCGGTTGTGGCATCTACATACACCTTCCCCGCTCTTAAATTAAGCAGTTCAANNTTTACCATTACCGGAGTGTGGTATGTGCTCATATCTGATAGTCTTCCGAATTGAATTCTGTGCGATGCAGATCAAGCTTCTTGGTGCGCACTGCGTGGTAAACCTTAGGATTCCACAAAGAGATATAGTGCCCTTCACCTTTGATTATCACACTATCGGTGATATCTACTTCACTAAGCAGTAGCTCATGAATCCTTATCCTGCCAGGGCCTTCCAAGTCCTGCTCCATCATGGCAAAATCGATAAGCTGGGTTCTAAGCTGCTTTGCGCGGTCATTACCGGCTTTCAAACGCTCCAGAGTATCCTTCCAGTTATCGATAGGATATATGGCAATAGTCCCATTCGGACCTAGGGTAACCACAACGGACTTCCCCGCCTCCTCTGAGAATTTCTTCTTAAAGGGCGCAGGTATTATTACCCGTTGCTTGTGCACCGAGTTCTCGAAAATACCTAAAAATTCACCGGACATAACGACAACCTCTTTTTGCTGTTTCGTTCAACAAGCCGTGTTTTTCCCTTCTGTTCAAGCTTTTCGCCATTGATTTCCTATCCCGCTTTGACAATTTATGAGTTTTTATGACATTCTATGGTGCTTATATGATACGACGTTATTCTTGTCAAGCACAAAATGCGCTTATTTTCGAGTTTGTGATTTCTTTTTTCTACAGAGTGGATTT
>DIMZ01000219.1:0-2901 GCA_002425825.1 Cloacimonetes bacterium UBA5553
TGGGATTAGAGAATTACTAATGCATTATTAGTGATTTACAAGATATCATAAAGGCATAGCAATCACATGGCACTCCTGATAGAGTGATAAAGCAGAGATAAAGCAGAGGTGAATGGTTCATGAATGGCATGATCAGTAATACATGATAAGACTTAGTTATTAAAAAAATTCCAGATTGATACTTCTGAAATGAGTTGAGTTAGATTTCAGCAATAAATAGATGAAGCGGGATGATAGTATGGGGCATACACAGTGCCAAGTGCAGTTTTATATTGACGGAATATGACTTTGCGAAAAGGAAGAACGTATAAAANNTACATGAATTACGATTACAATTCGCTGTTAAACATGGTGAAAGCACCTCAATCCGATTTTGAGACATCTATTATTAGCATCATGGATAGCAGCTTAAACGCACAACTCCCGTATCTTGGGTTCTTTAACGCCCTTAAAGACTGCATCGTTCAATCTTGGGCTTTTGTTCGCTTAGCTACAGACGATCCAAATTTTGCTTCTGTTTCTCTTAGCCAGCTATCCGAAATGAATGAGCAATACTATGCCAGCTTGGAACCCATAACTGGTTATGCTAGCAGCATGGCGAACCCAGATTATGCAATTAAGCAATATGGTGAGGAGATGGGAGCACTGTTATGCGCGATTTATACTCGCTCCCGTAGCTTAAGAAGCAGCTTGCTTTCCAGTAATTACGTTCAAGCCATGCAGATTGTAAGATTATATAATCTACTTAAGCTCGAAGCTGAGCAAAGTAACTTAAACTATGCAGATTGGCTTCATATTTACAAAACTGAAACTGCCAAAGACTTTGATTTGTTAGTTGCTTTCTCATTAGCCAATCGCTTTTCTGACGGTGCAGACTATTACAAGCAGGTGGTATTGAATGCCGACCTTAGTGATATGCGTTATCTTTACCGCTATGGTATTCATCTCAGCCAGCATGATTTTGCCATAGCTGAGTTCCTGAGTGAGTATCCTGATGATGAATTAGACTACCTGGCAAAGTACATAGTTCAAAGCTGGGTAGATGGCTTTGTGCGTGCTAAGAAGGATTATCGCAAAAAAAGCTATGCAACGGTTATGATTCCGGTAGGTATGGAAATACTTGGCAGAAAAGTGATAAACGAGCTTGAGGCTATCGGGTTAACAGCCTTGGTGCCACAGCCAATGTCCAATGGAATAAATCGCCAATTTAGCTACGACCATCGCTTCGATAATGCATTGGTGCTCGATAAAGACTATGTGGAGCGTAGCATAAATGCATATTCCACTGGCTATGAAAACTTGAAAGAGACTATTACTAAGCAGGCAGGGCCGGTGTATGTGGAGCTATTTGGTGAAACACCCTTCTCACCCGAATCTAAAAACAGCGCACTGAAGCTTAGCCCGGAACAACAACAGCTTTTCAGGGAAATGAATGCCCGTTCCAGCCAGTTATATTACAATTACTACAAGCGCGATGAAGCCAGCTTTACCATTATCGCCTTCCCTTCCCCGGAGATAGGTGAGCAGTTCCGTGAGATATTTGCCGATACGGTTAAGATAAACCTGCTCGATAGCGGCAAATATGCACAGATACAACAGAACATAATAGACGTGCTTGACACTGCCGATTACGTTCACGTGAANNCGACACTGATATTAAAGTAAAGATGCATAAGCTTACAGACCCCACCAGTCAGACTCTATTCGAAAACTGCGTGGCAGATGTAAACATTCCGGTAGGGGAAGTATTTACCTCTCCTGTGCTGGATGGTACAAATGGAGTACTGCACGTGGAAGATATCTACCTGGGTGATTTACGCTTCTATAACCTGAAAATTAGCTTTAAGGATGGCTGGGTGGATAGCTATTCTTGCACCAATTTTGAAGACATGGATGAGGGAAAGAAGTATATTCATGAAAACCTTTTGCTCCCTCATAAAAGCCTGCCTCTGGGTGAATTTGCCATTGGCACGAATACCACTGCGTATCAAATTGCCCGTAAATATGATATTATGTCTCTACTGCCCATTTTAATAATAGAAAAGATGGGGCCACACTTTGCTATTGGCGACACTTGCTTCAGTCACGAAGAAGATGCTCCTCACCCCAGTTTCTTAAACGGAAAAGAGATGATAGCTGTGGATAATGAAAAGTCTGCAACAAGGACTACCGATCCTATGAATGCATACACACAAAAGCACATGGACATCACTCTGCCTTACGAAATGCTGGAGTCCATCACCGCTGTATCGCATGATGGGACTAAGACAGACATAATCCGAGATGGCAGATTTGTAGTTCCAGGCACAGATGAATTGAACATTCCATTAATGCAAATGGAGCAACTAATATAATCCACATTTCGGTGTGGTGAGCGTGATTCACATAATTACCAATAAAGAAANNAAGAGGCAGCATAAGCTGCCTCTTATCATAATGGGCTAATAAAGTCCCTTATGCCAAGCCGGGAATGGCTCCGCTGATAAGGAAGCATGTGGCAAAGGCGATAATGGCATAAAGCTCGGGGAACACACCCAGGATAAGGGTTTGCGAGAATACATTGTTCCCTGCGCCTAAGCTTTCGATACCATTTGCAACGATGCGGGCTTGTTGATAGGCTGAGATAAGTCCCACCAAGCCCATGATAAGACCAGCACCAAGAACGGCACAGGCCTGGATCATGTTTATGGATGGGGTAACGCTACTTTTAAGGACGAAGAATGCACCAAAGCCATATAATCCTTGTGTACTCGGAAGAGCCGAAAGAATGAGGCAATTGGGGAATATATCATCCCTCTTTTTCATGGCACCAACTGATGCGCTGCCACCGATAACTGTTCCCCAGGCACTGCCGACACCGGCGAGTGCTACCATAAGGAAAATACCGATCCAGGCTAAGAA
>DIMZ01000219.1:2965-9474 GCA_002425825.1 Cloacimonetes bacterium UBA5553
ATGGCTGCTGCTGTGGTTTGTACTACTGTGTTTAAGGAATCCGGGCTCATTAAACCTCCTATAGGTTCCTATTTTTTTATGGAAAATGGTTTGTATGCTGTGCCGGGTCCGGTGAACGCGGCGTTTTTGTAAAACTCAACAAAGGTTAAGCGTAAGGGGTGAACAAATCCACTAAGACCACCCAAAGCTAAATTTAGCGAGTGGCCAAAGAGCATAAAGACAAAGAACACAACCGGGCCTGCAATTGGAATACCAAGCATAAGCGAGCCAATGGAATTAACCACAAAGCCTAAGATTGCGCTGGATACACCCAGGGCAAAAAGACGAATGTAAGACAAGATATCGCCAAAGAAACCAGTGATAATGCCATAAAGCAGCCATAAGCCATTTAATATGTTAAATATTGGATTACGGCCGGGGGTGTTGAAAAGCAGGATTAGAGCTAATCCGGCATACATGGGATACTTCAGATAGGGCTGAATCTTACTGATGTCGGCACCCAACTGAGCTGCACCTAACACCGACAAAGCAGCAATAAAAGTGAAGGTACCGATTGTGGCTATACTATACTTAAAGCCAGATTGACACATCTCTTTCACAGCTTTCACACCTATGCCAAAGAGGATTTGGATAACGCCCAAGAGCAAGGCGAAATTGAATATCTGATCGTTATTCTTAATTATAATCTTTTCTGCGAGCTGGGGTATGGCTTTCAGGTCATATCCCAAAGCACTGCCCATTACCCAACCCATAATAACCGAGGCAATGCCGAATACCATTACCAGAGTCATCATGCCTTTAACATCCGGGTTCTTTACCTTTCTGCGCAGGAAGAACATTAGCAGAATAATGATGAGCCCATACACTATATCGGCATTACAAAAACCGAAATAGAACATAAAGAAAGGAGCAAAGAAGGGGGTTAAGTCAAACTCATTATAGTTTGGCAGCATATACATCTTGCTTATCGGCTCAAAGAGCTTAAAGAACTTATTGTTCCTTAGCTTAATTGGCGGATTATCCTCTACGCGTCCGGCTTCCGAAAAGTTAATAATGCCATTCTTTAACAGGTAGTCCTTTAGCGGTTCTTCGGAACTAATTGGCACCC
This sequence comes from Cloacimonetes bacterium UBA5553, assembly GCA_002425825.1. Lineage (GTDB taxonomy): Bacteria > Cloacimonadota > Cloacimonadia > Cloacimonadales > Cloacimonadaceae > Cloacimonas. Next base: position 4,074 of record DIMZ01000219.1, read on the forward strand.
ATCCACTAAGAACTTTTATATGAGCATCCGCCTCGTCAATAGCTTGAAGTGTAGCATCCTCAAAATCGCAAGTAGTGCTAAGCTTCAATATTTCCTCGTTGAATAAAGCAAGCGCAGTGGGGGAGATGTCCATAATATACTGGTCGATGTCGGCTATATCGCCAACGAGAGTGGCTAACTGAGATTCAAACTCCTGAAGGGTGTGATGATGGAAGCTAAAGGTATCAGCCTCCAGAGAGGGACTGCCAGAATCGGAAACCACAACAAAATAGAGTATTCCGGCACGTTCTCCGATAACAGCTATAGCATACTGCTCGGTCCATTCCTTCTTAAAGTGATTCTTCTGGCAGGTGTGGAAGTCTAAGGTTATGCCACTGCTACGTAATCACCTCAAGAGATTGTAGTCAAAATGACCCCATGGCTCAAGGTCTTTAATCTGCTTCCGCACAATGTCTGCTTGTCGCTGTAATTTTTCCTTCTCCTCTCTGGCATTGTTAATCTTGTTAAGTAATGCCTTAGTAGGAAGAGGATTGTTGGTAACAGGGGCCTTAGAATCTAGCTTGCTTAAAAACTTAGTGCACTCGCTGTATTGGCTGATAAGTTCCAGATTAGCCCAATGAAGTTCAGATTTATCGCTGGTATTGCGAATAATGTGAACCACGCCGAGTCTGTGCAGGTCTTCCAAAAACTTATTATAGTCCAGGTGATAAAGCACAAAGGAATACTTACGCATCTTTTCAATCATGCTTCAGCCTCCCTGTCCATTCTGGTTTTAAGTATCTTCTGTCCAGCCTTGGAAAGGTTTTCTTCATCTTCCAGATACCGCTTTATCTTTAGTATGGCTTCCTCAAAAGCGGGAATCTGAACCTTTTCGTAAAGATTAACCTTTTGCGTGGTCTTCTTTCTTACTTGTTCCAAGATGTGCATCTTACGAANNCTGTAGTAGAACAATACCTTCTGGGAACCAGGATGGAGCTTTGAAGAGGTTGTACTCCGGCACGTCATACTCAATGCTTTCTAATAGAGGTGTTTTTACACCTGCTATCTTTTTTGTCTTTATCGTTACGTGCTTAATCTTTAGGAGATTGGGGTCAAACTCAACCCATAGCTTCATGTAAGCATCCAGTTCGGATGTTCTCTCTTTTACCATGGTATCCAATTCCGTCGCTTTATCCTTGGCTTTTTTAACTTCCAACCTCAAAGCTGATTCCTTGTTCTTCAAAGTCGGCAAAGCCTTTTGTCGAACGCCCAATTGCTTTATCAACTGCAATTGAGAAATCTTGTTGTATTGGATTTTTAGTGTCATGCCTTCTTCCAATAGAGATTCATGAATTCATCCTTGATGCCCACTTCAGCTTTGTTGAAGTGCTTTTGGAACAGCGTCCAGGTGGTATCGAGCATCTCATCAGTACTAACGTTCACATCGATGGCAAGGATATGCTCGGAATACTCTTTGGCAAACTGCAACACACGTTCATCATAATCAGATAAGTCAAAACCGTTTTCCAGCTTGGTTTTTGCCCCCGCTGCATCAGCATATAATCTTACTGCAGTATTCATCACCTGAGGATGATCGGCACGTGTCTTTTTACCAATAACCAACTGCTTTAAACGGGATAGTGAACGGAAGGGATCGACAATAACCTTGGCTATATCGGTATCACGCTTTAAGAAAAGCTGTCCCTCAGTTATGTACCCGGTGTTATCGGGAATAGCATGAGTGATATCGCCACCCGAGAGCGTGGTTACTGCTATGATGGTGATAGACCCGCCTTCAGGGAACTGCACGGCTTTCTCATACAGCTTGGCAAGATCACTATACAGCGAACCCGGCATGCTGTCCTTTGATGGTATCTGATCCATACGATTGGAAACAATACTCAAGGCATCGCAATATAGAGTCATGTCGGTTAGCAGCACCAATACCTTTTCATTCTTTTCCAGAGCGAAGTACTCAGCAGCAGTTAGAGCCATATTGGGAACCAGAAGACGCTCTACTGTAGGGTCTTCGGTAGTATTAACAAAAGAGATGATGCGGTCGATAACGCCTGCATTCTCGAAGGTGTTTTTGTATAACAGATAGTCATCATTGGAAAGCCCCATACCGCCCAGAATAATCTTGTCACACTCGGCTCTAAGGGCAACCATTGCCATCACTTCATTATAAGGCTGATCGGGATCGGCAAAGAAGGGTATCTTTTGCCCGGTTACCAGCGTGTTATTGAGGTCAATGCCGGCAATTCCAGTGGCAATAAGCTCAGATGGCTGCTTGCGTCTAACCGGATTTACAGAAGGGCCACCGATTTCCACTTCCTCTCCCTCAACTTCAGGTCCACCATCAATGGGGTATCCGTAAGCATTAAAGAAGCGGCCACCCAGTTGATCACTAACCTTCAGCGTGGGAGCTTTGCCAAAGAATACCACCTCGGCATCGGTTCCAATTCCCTCGGTTCCGGCAAATATCTGTAGGGTTACTGTATCGCCAACTATTTTAACAACCTGAGCCAAACGGCCGGCTACGGTTGCCAGTTCTTCATTGCCTACTCCACTGGCATTAATAGAGCAAGTGGCTTTAGTAATCTGATTCAGCTTTGTATATATCTTTTGAAAAGCTTGTGTTGCCATTATTTAGCTCTCCTTTCTTCAACTACTTTATGAAGCTCGCTCTCATACTGCTTAAAATCGGGACTTTCAAACTCCACATAGTTCATTTGCTTGCAGATGTTGATTAGTTTCACGTAATATGGCATTACATCTTCGAAAGATTCAAACACAAAGTCTTTGCCACAGATGCTAAGGATTAGTTCAAGCATGTACTTTTGTCGCTTCATGGGTGTGGACTGGTCAATCTTGTCGAAGCCATCCTGTTGCAGGATAATCTTATCGATAAGTTCACCCTTCCATTGTTTGTCATGATAGGATAATGGAACGCCATCATCACCCAGGATGTTAATCTGTTCCTGTGCTTCCTTTCCGCGTAAGAGAATGTCTTTGGTAGAATTCACATCTTTCACCCAGTTTGGGCTAACATTGGTGTTGAGGTACTCTATTACTTCTGGATNNTTCAAGGTATTTGCTATAAGAGTCAATAGGGTCAACAGCGGGGTATCTTTTACTGTCTGCTCTAGCCTGAGACAAGGCATAGAAGCATCTGGCAGCTTTCTTGGTAGATTCGGTAACGGGTTCTTTAAGGTTACCACCGGCAGGGGACACTGTTCCGATAAAGGTTATAGAACCGCTGTTGTTATTGTTCAGGTACACAAAGCCAGCACGTGCATAGAAGCTGGAAACAATAGCCGGTAAGTCCNNGTCCATCGGGAAGGCATCAGGGCCAGGCAGTTCTTCCATGCGGTTACTCATTTCGCGTAGTGCCTGAGCCCAACGTGAGGTTGAGTCTGCCAGAAGTAATACTTTCAAGCCCATGTTACGGTAATACTCAGCAATAGTCATGGCAGTATATACAGAGGCTTCACGTGCGGCAACCGGCATGTTGGAGGTATTACAGATAATAATGGTTCGTTCCATCAGCTTTCTGCCGGTTCTGGGGTCTTCAAGTTCGGGGAATTCCACAAATATCTCTACCACTTCATTGGCACGTTCACCACAAGCGGCAACAATAATCAGGTCANNCTTTGAGATGGCATGTTGTAAAACTGTTTTACCTGCGCCGAAGGGCCCGGGAATAAATCCTGTTCCGCCTTCAACCATAGGGTTCAGCGTGTCCATAGTCCGCACACCGGTTTCCATCAGTTTGAAAGGACGCGGCTTTTCTTTNNACTTTTACTGGCCATTTTTGAATCATGTTTATAGCTATCTCATTGCCATCAACATCCACTAAGGTAGCAATAGTATCACTTATCTTATAATCACCTTCGAGGGCAACGGATTTTACGTTATACTCACCCTCCATGCCAAAGGGAACCATAATCTTGTGGCTAATCCAGCTTTCGGGAACGCTTCCCAGCCAGTCACCACCTTTTACTTTGTCGCCTGCTTTTACAAGGGGAGTAAAGTGCCAAACGGATTCTTCATCCAAGGGGTCTGTATATTCGCCACGGGTTAAGAACACGCCATTCATCTTGTTCAGGTCATTCTGCAATCCGTCGTAGTTTTTAGACAGCATACCCGGCCCGAGCTTCACTTCCAGCATGTGCTCAGTGAATTCTACCGTATCGCCGGGCTTTAGGCCTCTGGTGCTTTCGAACACCTGAGTGTAGGCGATGTTTCCCATCACTTTAATAACTTCTGCCATCAGTTTCACGCCACCCAGGTTAATGTAGCAAATCTCATTTTGCGAGACAGGCCCGCTAACTTCTACCTGAACCAGGTTGGCAATAATTCCTTTCACAATACCTTTGGTCATATCTATTACCTTCTGTTATTTTCTAACGCTTTTTATATTAAACTCATCCGGGAACTGGAAGCTATTCTCCATTGCATTAAGAGTGTCGTGGAATATCTCTTTGCCTACATTAGGGTCGGCATTTATCCACCGGTTTAGAATACGTAGCTTGCAATAATAACCTNNCGTATATTGAAGTAATTAAAGAAATTCTGGTTATCAATCCACTTCCAACGCAGGTTATCGTAGTTTCTTTCGCGATACAGCAGATTATTCTGTTCATAGATGCGATAGAGGCTCTCGAATATCTCGTTGTCTTTGCCAATTCCAAAATCTGCCGCATGACTCTTAGCCAGGTGGTCTATCATTTCGCCTTGTCCTACCAAATATTGATCATAGCCTGGCTGATGCTTTCTGCCGTTAATAGCCAAGAGAATATTGCGAATCTGCCTATCAAAGGCAAACCACTTTTTTATAAAGCTTGCGGGGTGATGTTCTGCCCAGTTATAAAATGAAGCTATTAGTAGCTTCTCCAGGCTTGCATGAGGCGGCAATTCCTCACGCGACATAGCATCCTGCAAATCAGCTAATATAAATGGTGGCAGTTCTTTAAAACAGGCTGGCACCTCGCTATTTGGATTCTCAGTTTTTGAACGCATAAAAGCGATAAACCCTTCCCAATAATCCGAACTTATTAACCCTTCAGTGTGTGGCTCCGAAGCAGTATTGTATAGCTTATGCAGCAAGTTATCAATATCGCTCAATATATGTAACGTGCAAAGGCTCTGATAATCCTTATCGGTAAGCTGTTTACTTGCCTCGTTCCTGAATTGTTCCNNCGGAGTATAGCTTAGCTTTGTATCATCAAAGTTTAGCGTGGGCAAGCCGGATACAAAATAGAAATATTCCTGGCTCATTGCTAGTTACTAAAGAGGATATCTTTGGATCTGGGTCTTAAATAGACCTTATACAGGTTGGCAAAATCATCTTCGCTGAATACAAGCTTGTAGGTTCCATCCTGCGGAGAAATCTGAAATCCCTTCTTCATAACAGGACTGC
>DIMZ01000219.1:9544-9727 GCA_002425825.1 Cloacimonetes bacterium UBA5553
TCTACCACGAATTCACTTTTGAACAGGCTCTTAATCGAACTGATGAAATATTCATCCAATTGTGGTTTCATAGATTCGCTAATAATAAGGGTTCCTGCTTCAAAATTGGATTTCCACGCGCCAACAGCTTCCATAATAAGCTTCTTCATGAATTCCACATCGTTGAAGGCTTCGCTAATCGTA
>DIMZ01000216.1:0-358 GCA_002425825.1 Cloacimonetes bacterium UBA5553
ACACTATATGATATCTAGTATCTGTCAAGAACTTTCTGTACATATCTCGCTTTTGTATATGTCTATTATACAGCTACTTATGAATGCCATATTATTACCTCTGATATTTGATGTAAAAGCCGCCAGATTCTACTGTTTATTCTACCCCTTCCCTGCTGCTTCGTATATATAGCTAAGTGATTGCGCATAAGCCAATCTAATATTAGTATCGAACTAGCAGAAAGTATATCGATAGGGATATGCGAGCATAGTATTATAAAGAACCGGGCTCACCTGGTATGGCAAGCCCGGCTTGGGTTGTTTATTGCTATTCGGTTACATGTTTACTTAATCACCTTTACTTCCACTCTGCGGTTCT
>DIMZ01000216.1:412-2728 GCA_002425825.1 Cloacimonetes bacterium UBA5553
TAGATTATAACTATCTGACCCCATATCACAAGTATGACCGGAGATTTCCAGCTTTACTTCGGGGTTATTCAGCATGGTTACCACTATTTCATCAACTATAGGCAGAGATTCTTTGGTGATTACAGCCTTGTCGAACTCAAAGAGGATGTTTTGGAACACGAACACCTTCTCCACTTCCAGCTTTCCAAGCTTGATGCTAAGGGATACAGGACTACCATCTTTCGGGATGGTGATATCCTGTGCTTTTAGCATATAGCCTTCTTTATTGGTAATCACGTGATAGCTGTCTGCTATGGGTAGCTGGATGGAGAAATTACCATTTTTGTCGCTGGTAATGGCATCTTTGTAAGTCTTTCCATCGATCATTGTGCTGAATTCTATCTCTGCAGAAAGCGGAGCACCCTTTTCGTCGGATATTCTACCAAACACAGTTACATATCTCGGAGTAATAACTTCGGGGGCAGTAATCTCTTCGCCAGGTTTAACTATCTCACCGCTATCTGTAACCACGCCGATTACTTCACCGTCAGTACCGATGATGATGTCGCCATCAGGCCCTACTGTTACTACAGTCTTCTCACCTGTTTCGGGATTGGTAACAATGTAAGACTGGGGAATAGTGAAAGTAAGATTCAGGGCAAACATCTTTTCGAAGCTATCGGCACGGCGGTCGGAACTAAAGATTGCCTCATTGCTATCCTTCACACGGAAGAAATGCCGGTCGTTCCTAATGGAATTTACGGGCATGCCCAGATTATCGGGATCGCTCCAATTCTGCCAGCCTTTACCGATTCTAACGGCTTTGAAGATGTCGAATCCACCAAAACCGGGATGATGGTTTGAGGCAAAAAACAGAGTTCTGCCGTCATAGTCCAGGAAGGGAGTTTGCTCACTACCAGGTGTATTTATCTGTGGCCCAAGATTGATGGGCTCCCCCCACACACCATTATCCTTAATACTAACATAGATATCGAATTCCCCATAGCCACCCTCGCGGGATGATGAAAAGAACATCACAGAATCTTGCCAAACCATGGGATGAGCTTCCACTTGGGGAGAATTGACTTCGGCAATAGGAACAGGAGTTTGCCATTTACCATCGAACACCGAGCTGAAGATATCTCCGTCCAACTGGTTCTTTTGGAAATTGCCAAAGAGATAGGCTGTTTTTCCATCAGTAGAGAAAGAGCCAATGGCTTCGTTTTTATCTGTGTTCAATGCTTCCACAGGATAGGGTCGTCCCCAACCGGTAGCAAGCCTTTCTGCCTGCCAGATGTTCTCTTTTTCAAAGCGCGTGGGCGCAAGAGATGTGAACCACAGGTATCTGTTATCCGGGCTAATGATAGCACCATAGTCCGAATTTCTACTGCTGATATATGAGGGCATATTGCGTATAGTTATCATGTCGAATATGCTATCCTGTCTGTTCAGAATGCGGATGTAGTCCAGGGTCTCTTCCCTATTGGCTGTATCATTGCTTGCCAGGTATTGGTCGAACCACCTCAAGGCATTTGTAGTGTCCGAGACCGCGATGTGCAGCTTTCCTAACCAAAACAAGTAATCAGGACGGCTTCCTGCTGCAGATTTATTGGCTGCGAGGTAGCTTTTTATTGCAGATTGATAATCACCACGTTGGTAGTATTCCATACCACGGACGGCATATCTCTCGCCTCGCATACCCAATACTGCCAGCAAGCTTGAACTGGCAAGCAGCAGGATGGTGAGAGCTATTAGTATTCGTAACTTAGTCATCATCATCTCCTTCCTCAGAATCTGAGAATTAGGGAAATGATGTGGTCATCGTTAAAGATGTCATGGTTACCAAGGCGATATACATAATCCATCTGTATATTGCGGAACTTCAAACCAGCACCAGCCGAGAAGCGGTTGTCTGCATCGAAGCCAACCCGAACACCAGTTTGGAAGTTCGAAAATACATCCGCCCAGGAATTCTGTTCTTTAACGTTAATTACGTTTAGTTTGGAATTTGCTTCTGGGTCGCGACCTACTGAAGTCCAGTATTCGCCACCAAAGGCTATGCCAAGGCTTTCGCTCTTTTCCCATACCAGATCGGCGGCAATGGTAACCCCAATGAAGGGATAGGCTGTAACCCCTGCCTGCACTTGGGTAGGCACTGTATCGTCTGCCACCTTGCCGTAAAGGTCACGAATCATAATGCCAGATTCTATGTATTGATTAACATCATACTTAGCACCAATATCAAGGCCAAAGCCGCTTTCCGCTTCTCCATTCTGAGTGGATAGATAGAACTTGGGAGAGAAACCATAGCTCATCTTTTTGTAGGAGTTGGCATAA
>DIMZ01000216.1:2764-3301 GCA_002425825.1 Cloacimonetes bacterium UBA5553
CCTACACCTGTGTTATTACCATTAACGTCAGTACCTATTATATCGTCGACAGAAGCATTTATCCAATTTAAGGCAAGAACACCAAAATTGAAGCGTTTGCCAAATGCAGCATATTGATAGTTTCTGTCGTAGCCCATATTCATGTTGTACATGGACGAGAACTCGATATCCTTTAGCTCGGTTAATCCAGCAGGATTCCAATAAGCAGCCGTAACATCATTTANNACCCATGGCAATGATCCGCGCGCCTATACCCATTCGGATATAGGCCGCGGCGGAATTATTAACATCCTCGGCTAAAAGAGGAAGCGCAAGCATCATTATTAAACCAATAATGTATAACTTCATAATGCGTGAACGGTTTGTTTTCATCGTGGTTTTCATTATAGCCTCCTTATTTAACCGCAATCTTGATTACTTTTTCTTGCTTACTGGTGCTATCGCTAACTACTACATTTGCGAAATAGACACCTCGTGCAACCTTGGTTCCGGAGGAATTCTTCAGATCCCACACTATCTCTACCTTATTGGTATTAG
>DIMZ01000216.1:3329-7015 GCA_002425825.1 Cloacimonetes bacterium UBA5553
CCTGCGAAGTCGTATATAGACACTGCTACCTGAACGTTATCGTTTCGGGTTAGCACAACTTTAATAGTTGTACTGGTTTCAGCAGGGTTGGGGTATGCATTGGAAGTTTCGCTTATTATCAGGTTTGCTGATAATAGCTGGCCGCTCTGTACGTTGCTTGGCGGACTCTCCACCCCGTTGTAAACTGCTTTCACCATGTAATGGTAGATAACGTTATTCTCTATGGCAAAGTCATCATAATAGTAGTTTCCACCAATCATATCCATCACAGGCACGCTATTCAACGGGCTATTCGGGAATTGGCTTTCGCTTGCTTTCTTGCGATAGACATTGAAGCCATCCAGACCGCGAGTAACAGCCGGCAGATTCCACAATACACGGATATGAGTGTCATAAACCTCAGTCCATACATTGATGGGTGACATTAACAACCTGAAGGTGATAGAGTTTTGTTGGCTATCCACCCAATCGGTCTTAAACGCCTTAGCCTTAATTGTCCAATCCTGAGTGTTTCCACCAATACTAAGCGAATCGGTATAGACAGGAGAAGAGGCTGTAACATCGCTTCCATCCATTGTATATCGGATAACGGCCTCAGGAGTGGCACTGCTTATGCCCAGCTTGAAGGCTGCACCATAAATAGTGTTTCCTGGATGACTGAAGACTGGTGTGGATACTGTTCCGGTTACAGTATATGTACCGCTTATCTCATTACTTGGAATCCAACCGTTGGCAAATCCACGTATTCTAATCTGTTTGGTAGCTGCCATAGGAAGATTGACCGGGCTAACATAAGCTGCAGAATTTACTGTAGGCTCTGTACCATCCAGAGTATACCTGATAATTACGCCATCAGCAGGAAGCTGTGCTGGAGCAATTGTTATGGTTTGCTGAGTAGTGAATAAGCCCGGGGCAGGTGAGAATGAATTTGCGCTTAGCATCACCTGACCGGTTATCTGATAAGTAGCCTCTATGATGTCACTATCAATCCAGTTAGGATTAAATGCTTTTGCTTTGATGGTTGTTTGTGAGTTCAAGGGAAGGTTAATCAGCGTACCGGATACATATACATCGGACAATATAGTAGGATCACTGCCATCGGTGGTGTAATGAATTGTGGCATTACTTGGGTAAACCGAAGCAGATATGCCAACACTTTGAGCGGAGGTGTATGTGCCTGGCTCAAGTGTGAACATCTGTCCTGTAAAGTTAACCTTTCCGGTCACAGTATATACTGCCGTTCTGGTTTCACTGGGTAACCACATTTCTCTATATGCCTTTACCTTTACAGTGGTAACCGAATTCAATCCCAATGGAATAGGCGCAGAATATACAGGAGAGGTTTCCGTAGGTTCTGTTCCATCCAAAGTATAACGAACTACTGAGCCGAACATATTGGTGGCAGTAGATACAACAACATTTTGTTCGGACGTGTATATAACTGATGGATCGGGAGTGAATACTGTTCCCACAAACTGTAACTGACCAGTGAATATGTAATCAAGTGACATAACTTCACTGGGTAGCCATTCAGCTTTGAAGCCTCTAACTTTGAATCTGAAGGCAGAGTTCATACTCGCACTCAAACTGATGAATACAGGAGATTCTTCTGTGGGATCACTACCATCAGTAGTATATCTAATTACAGCATCACTTGGCATGGGATTGCCAGAATAAGTAATGGTCTGTTGTACCTGATAAAGACCCGCTGCAGGTGAAACAGTAACACCAGCAAGGCTTACCTGACCAGTTATCTGATAGGAAGCCTCGTATGTAGGACTGCTGATCCAATCCGTTTTGAAGGCCTTAATCTTCAGCACTGTTGTGGTGTTTATTGCAATTGGGACTGCTGGATTATAGGCAGCAGAAGTGGCGGTAGGTTCGCTACCGTCTATTGTGTAGCGAATAGTTGCGCCGGTAGCTATAGTGGCAGTACCCAGTATTATGCTGTTTCCTAAGCTCACGCTCTGAGGCCCATAATACAAGCCTTGAGCCGGAGTGAACTGAGGTGCTGCAATGTCCAGGGCACCTGTTATCACGTACTGAGCACTTAGTACCGCACTTGGAGTCCAGCCTGCTAAGAAACCGCGTACCTTAAGCGTTGTTGTGGCATTCATGGGCAGAACTATGGCTGCGCTATATGCAGGTGAACTTTCTGTGGGGTCAACACCATTAAGAGTGTATCTCAGTGTTGCACCTGTGGGTACGGTTACCGTGTTTAGGGTGACGGTTGTTGTTGTATTGTATGTACCTGCAACAGGTGTGAACATAGGAGTATTCAGCACTACCTGACCGGTAAATGTATAGCTGGCACTGAGCACAGCACTCGGTAGCCAATTCGCCTTGAAGCCTCTAATCTTAAGGTTTAGTGTGGAGTTTAGAGGAGGATTGAGGCTGGTAAACAGAGGCGAAGTCTCTATGGGGTCTGTGCCGTCTGTTGTGTATCTTAATACGGCATCATTGGGAACCAATGCGCCGGTTGTGCTTACGGTCTGCAGGGTTTGGTAGGTGTTTGATGCAGGGGTAATTGTTACCGCTGAGATATTCACCTGACCGGTTATAGTATAGGTTGCACTATAAGTGGGGCTGGATGTCCAACCCGGCTTGAAGGCCTTAACCTTTATCTCGGTTACAGAGTTTAAGCTTAATGGAATGGGTGCTGTGTACTCGGGTGAGGTTTCTCCGGGTTCGTTGCCATCGGTGGTGTATCTGATTGTAGCTCCCAGGGTATTGGTTGTGGTAGAGATTACTACGTTTTGTGCCGATGTGTAGATAACCGAAGGATTGGGAGTGAACACCGTGCCGGTTATCAGCACCTGACCGGTTACGCTATATACTCCAGTATGAATAACGCTGGGCGTCCAACCTGCCTTGAATGCCTTCACTCTGATAGTTACAGATTGATTGGCAAGCACTGGTATAGGCTCGGTGTATTCTGGTGATGATTCATTAGGATCACTACCGTCTATGGTGTAACGAATAGTGGCACCAGTGGGTGATGTGCTGGTATTTATCACCACACTGATAGGATTGGTATATGAATCGGGAGTGGGACTGAATACTGCTCCGCTGAACTGCACCTGACCAGTGATGTTATACATCGCTGTATGTGTCTCGGATGCTGTCCAGTCGTCTAAGAATGCTTTTACCTTTATGGTAAGCACCGTATTCAGGGGAGCATTGATGATATCACCAGTGTTGTATATCGGTGAGGTGGCAGTAGGCTCGGAACCATCTGTAGTATAACGTCTGATTGCTGCAGATGGTGTGGTTGTGCCAATAGTGATGTTCTGAGCTGTGGTATATTCACCCGCAGATGGTGTAAATACTGGCGGGTTAAACGCTACCTGACCGGTTATAACATAGCTGGCAGTCTTGGTCTCGGATGCTGTCCAACCACTCAGGAATCCCTTTACACGAAGCACTGAAGTGCTGCTGACAGGAATGCCTGTTACTGCATTGTATGCTGGAGACAGGTCGTTGGGCTCTCCACCATTAAGCGTGTATCGCAGGATTGCTCCGGCTGGTACTGCATTGCCATCTAAGTGGACTACCAGTGCCTGGGGATACGTGCCGGCTGGTGGATCGAAGCTGACATTCTGAATACTAACCTGACCAGTTACAGTATAAACTGCTGTATATACTGGGCTGGGAGTCCAATCGGCAAGGAAAGCACGAACTTTTAC